>CAMWKN010000154.1 GCA_947174825.1 uncultured Clostridium sp. | reverse complement strand
ATATGACATTGTGTCCAGATGGCAGCGGGCATGGCACAGAAAACCGTGGAGATCAGGATTTAGTGCTGATGGCATTGATTATGAATCAGTTGGATTAATTTGATTTAACATGCTTTGTTGGATTATTTCCATCTGAGACAGTGTTGCCTAATACTATAAAAAAATATGCGCCTTGTGCATAAAAAGAAAGCCCTGTCATGGTGTGGAAGATAGGGCTTTCTTTTTATGTTATATTTTAATGATTCTTTATTCTTTGCCGTTCCAGCAGTAGGTACATAAGTTTTCTGTTGGAATTCCTACCGAAGCCAGCATGTCGTCTAAACGGTTATACTGCAAACTGGTAAAGTTTAGTTCTTTTCGGATTTCTTCAATCATTTGTTCATATTTCTCAGTGTTTGGATCACTGTATTCCTGCAATACCTCATCTGGGACATCTTCGCTTCCTTCTAATTTAGCGATAACCCGTCTGGTAATCAGATCCATTTCCGAGGTAGAACGGGAGAAGTTCAAGTATTTACAGCCATACATCAGTGGTGGGCAGGCAGGGCGGATATGTACTTCCTTGGCGCCGCTAGTATAGAGAAACTCTGTGGTCTCACGCAATTGGGTTCCTCGCACGATGGAATCGTCGATGAGCAGGATTTTCTTATCTTTAATCAGATCGTGTACCGCAATTAGTTTCATCTTGGCGATGAGGTTTCGTTTGCTCTGTATGGTTGGCATAAAGGATCGTGGCCAAGTCGGTGTATATTTGATGAATGGGCGGGAAAAAGGAATTCCCGATTCATTGGAATATCCCACTGCATGAGCGGTGCCGGAATCTGGAACGCCAGCTACGATGTCCACATCTACATTATCACGTTTGGCAATGCAGGCGCCACAGTGATAACGCATCTGCTCTACGCTGATTCCCTCGTAGGAGCTGGATGGGTATCCATAATAAACCCACAAAAAGGTACAGATTTTCATGTCCGTGCCTGGGGCGGCAAGGGTTTTGACACCATCTGTTGTCACGATATCAATTTCACCAGGACCAAGACTCTTGAAATCGCTATAACCCAGATTGCGATAAGCAAAATCTTCAAATGTTACGCAGTAAGCATTCTCTTTTTTTCCAATTACCAGAGGTGTTCTGCCGTACCGATCTCTGGCTGCATAGATTCCCTTTGGTGTCAATAGCATCAAAGTCAGAGAACCTTCAATCAATTCCAGGGCATACTGAATTCCCTCAATCAAATTTTCTTTTTGATTAATGATAGCGGCAACTAATTCGGTAGCATTTATTTCACCGCCACTCATTTCCATAAAATGGGAATGTCCGTTGGCGAAGATGGATTCTACGATATCAGCGGCGTTGTTAATTTTGCTGACTGTGGTTATGGCGTAGGTTCCATGATGGGAACGGACAATCAAAGGCTGTGGCTCATAGTCAGAGATGCAGCCTATCCCCATGGTCCCCTTCATATCATGGACATCTTTGTCAAACTTAGTGCGAAAGGGTGAGTTTTCAATATTATGGATGGCACGGTCAAAACCTTGCTCTTCGTCGTAGACAACCATGCCTCCCCGTCTGGTTCCCAGATGGGAATGATAGTCTGTTCCAAAAAACAGATCAAATACACAGTCCTCCTTTGATACTACTCCAAAAAATCCTCCCATAGTATTTTTCCTCCATTGTTTTAGTTTGTAGTTGCTGTAATAAGATATTTGAAATCTGTTCGACATTTAACTGCTAACAGTGCCAGCACATTTAGGTCAAAAGATCGGACAGCTTCTTAAAAAAACAGGCACATGGCCAGATATCCCACACTCCAATGTAAAAATACGCATCCCCAGATGGACTTTTGCTGTTCAAATAGAACGCCAAGAGCAATACTGAGGATAAAAGATCCCATCATAAAGACGAAACCAAAAGGCAGATGCATCAACATAAACAAAAGGGAGGTCAATACAATGCCAAAAATGGTTTGAAATCTGATATTCATCAGATGCTTGACATTAGTCTGAATCACACCTCTTGCCAGGAACTCCTGTAGTAATGCAGTAAAGACATAGTGATAAGCTCCTGCTGTAGATCCACCAATAAAACGTTGCTTGATGGGCACACCCAGTAAGAGAAGAATCTCTTTGGATATGGCAAGAACTCCACAGGCAATGAATGCAATCAGTAAGGTTTGCTTGATGTTTTTCACAATAAGCGATTTTTTGGGAATCAAGCCCACGTCTTTGAGTGAAAAACTAGTGAAAAAAATGATTTCCAAAAATAGGAGCAGAGTCATTCCCTCGATCATTCTGGTATAGTCCGCTGTTTTCAAAGGAAGATGCAGTGTAAATTTCAGTAAGCTCCAGACAGAGAGATAGACCGTGATACAGATGATGATGCCAGCAAAGATCATGGCAAAATCTCTTTCATGAGTCTTGAGCTGATAGGCATCGCTTACATCCTCTATGAGGATCATCATACCTTGAAACTTTTCTTTCCCAGTAGATTTGGTCTCACCATTTACTGGACAGATTTCGATATTGAAATATTTCGTCCCTGAAGGGGTAAGATATTTCACGGTTTTACGTGGTACCGACAGATTTTTCTGTAGACAGGGCTCCAAAAGACGGTTAAATTCCTTATTGGAGCGGTTGTTCAGAAACGTCTCTCGAAAGGAGGAGCCTAGTAATTCCTGCTCGTTTGTCTCTAGTATTTCTGCACATGCCGGGTTGAGATAGGTAATATTACTATCTGCATCAACTGTAATGACCCCATCACTCATACCGGCAAAAATCATGTTTTTCTGGTCGCTTGACAGTATTTCTTGCGTTGTTTCGCTCATTCTGACAGCCTCCTGATAGCAGTTCTCCGTTGATGGAGATTCTTACTGTCCTATTGTAATCCATTCTGAGGAAAAAGTAAAATACTTGTATCCCTGTTTTTGATGTGTTATCTTTAAAATACTACGAGAAATGGGGAGCTAGGTTATGGCAAAAAAATTTTATGCAGTTCAGAAGGGAAAAGTGCCAGGAGTGTATCGGACCTGGGAGGAATGTAAGGCACAGGTACACGGATATTCTGGTGCGGTATATAAAAGTTTTTCAACAGAAGAGGAAGCAATGAGATATGTGGCAGGGCGGGGAGCAATGGGAACTTCCGGTGATGCGTCAGCTAGGAGTGCAGGTGGAAATGGAAGTTCCTTTGATCTATTGGAAGGGAGTGTTAATAGAGATGACAGCTCTCTGGGGATGATGCAGGGGAGTGCAGGAGGAGATGGTAGATCCCTGGATATGATGCAGGAGAATGCAGGAGGAGATGCTAGTTCCTTTGGTCTGTTAGAGGGGAGTATAGGTGGGAATGGCAGTCATGAGCAGCAGAAAATGGCTGGGGGAGAGAATACCCTGGTTGCTTATGTTGATGGGAGTTATTATAGTGCAACAGGAGAATTTTCCTATGGTGTGGTGATTCTATATAATGGATTGGAGTATTATTTTAATGAGAAGATGTCGGATCCGGAATTGGCAGCTATGCACAATGTAGCCGGTGAAATTAAGGGAGCCGAAGCCGCCATGCGTTATGCAGTGGAACATGGATATTCGCAGATTACGATTTATCATGACTATGAGGGGATTGCCAGGTGGTGTACCGGAGACTGGAAAGCCAATAAGTCCGGAACACAGGCGTATAAAGCATATTATGATAGTATTTCAGACCGGTTACAGGTTCGGTTTGAAAAGGTAAAAGGACATTCTGGTGATAAATATAATGATATGGCGGATCGTCTGGCAAAGCAGGCGTTGGGGCTGTAAATTTATAAAAATAGATAGGAGATACCGGAGATGAGTGAAGTGATTGTGACCTTGAAAAAGGGAGAGGGTCGATTATTAAAGAGTGGAGGATTATGGATTTACGATAATGAAATTGTGTCTGTGTCGGGGGACTGTGAAGATGGAGATATGGTACAGGTGCAGGATTTCAACGGATATCCTCTGGGGAAAGGTTATATCAATTCCTGCTCCAAAATCCGCATCCGCATGATGAGCAGACATGCGGATCAGGAGATTTCCGAATCCTTTCGCCGGATGCGTTTGCAAAACGCCTGGGATTACCGCAAAAAAACAGTGGACATTTCCAGTTGCCGTGTGGTGTTTGGGGAAGCTGATTTTTTGCCGGGCATTGTGATTGATAAATTTTCGGATGTTCTGGTGGTACAATCATTGGCATTGGGGATTGACCGCTATAAGGAGCAGATTGTACAGCTATTGAAGGAAATTCTTGCCCAGGATGGCATTGCTATTCGTGGTGTTTATGAACGCAGTGATGCAAAAGTTCGCACCCAGGAGGGAATGGAGAGAGTCAAGGGGTTCATTGGGGAAGGATTTGATACCCAGGTGGAGATTGTAGAAAATGGCGTAAAATATTATGTGGATGTCAAAGACGGTCAAAAGACAGGTTTTTTCTTGGATCAAAAATATAATAGACAGGCTATCAGACGTCTGTGCCAGGGAGCAAAAGTATTGGACTGTTTTACCCATACTGGATCTTTTGCCTTGAATGCAGGGCAGGCTGGTGCAGTCTCTGTTTTGGGACTGGATGCCTCAGAGCTGGCAGTGGAACAGGCAAGACGGAATGCGGCGTTAAATGGACTGTCAGATGTGGTACAGTTTGAATGTGTGGATGTGTTTGATAAACTGCCGGAATTGGAGCATGCTGGAGAACAGTTTGATGTGGTAATTCTGGATCCACCGGCATTTACCAAATCCCGGAATTCGGTAAAAAAAGCAGTGAAAGGATATCGGGAAATCAATACACAGGGGCTGAAGCTGGTACGGGATGGCGGTTATCTGGCTACTTGTTCTTGTTCTCATTTCATGGAGGAGGCATTGTTTGCAAAGACGATAGGGCAGGCGGCGAACAGTGGCCATAAGAGGTTGCGGCAGGTTGAGTTCCGAACCCAATCTCCGGATCATCCGATTCTGTGGGCAGCAGGGGAGAGTTATTATCTGAAATTTTATATCTTCCAGGTGGTGGAAGAGAAGTAGGGGGGAGAGAACATAAAAAGAAAGAGCCACTTGCAAAGCAAGCAGCTCTGGGGTATAATCTACTCAGAAAGGTAATCGGAATAGGATTTCCGATATGCCCTCAGTGGAGTTTTCTATTTTGAAATAGCATCCAACTTTCTCAGGGCGGGATGCTATTTCTTTTTATGTCCGTCTAAGTAAGTCAATGCCGTGAATAACACAAGTAAAAGTGTAAGTAAATCACTCAAACTTATCATGTGGCATCACCCTCTTTCGTAAAAGACTAGAGGGCATCATTGGAAATTCGCATCCTGCTTCCCTTTTAATTATACGATTTTATTATGACATATGAATAATAAAAAATCAAATAAAAAGTGTCGAATCTGTTGTGTTACGCAATGAAATGAAATTGGGTTATGAAAATACTGTTGAATGTACATATATTTAACAGTATATG
>CAMWKN010000153.1 GCA_947174825.1 uncultured Clostridium sp. | reverse complement strand
TTATTTGATTATTAAATACCACTTCCGGCATAAAATAATAATAGGTGTCAAACAACTGATCCCTGCATTTGACATAGAAATGAAACTGCTGAATCTTTTTACAGTTAATCCGCAGCACAAAAGTATAGAAATGATTGGTTTCCTCCTTGCAATGATAATAATTCCAGGAAGAATTCCTTATTGGTATTTCCTGCAAATGCTCCCGATCTCCGTTTGCCTCCATCCACAAAGTAGGTGCTTCGCAGAAATTAAATACCGGCGATTTCAAATATGCCACCAGATGAATCTGATTTCCGAAAGCCTTAAACTTGGTTAGAACCACCTCGATTTTCTGAGCCTTATAGACTGGCTTGCCATTTCGCAGAATCTGAATCTGCTCCGGTGCCACCTCTACCTGCGTCTGCCCAGTGGTTTTCTGTTCCAACAAATAAAAGCGATGAAAACTTTCCACACCCGGCAGCTCCAAAATTGTCTGATCCGAAATCTCATTTAGTAAAGCATGCATCGCCTGCTTTGCCTGGGCAAGTTTGTCGGCTTGATAATGATAGGGCCATAAAACACTGTTTTTCAACTTCCAGAGATAATCATACAAAAAAACCTTCTGGACACAACGTGATGTCTCCCTGCCAGCACGAAACATGAGCTGCCAGAATTTAAGATTTCCCTCAAAAAAATAGAAAGGATACATCTCCGTCCGAAGCTGCGTCCCATCAGTATCCCCCTCTACAACATGCACCTGACAAGAACTACTGTCAGAAAGATTCTGCTCCACCAGATCCATAAATTCCTGCTGTTCCTGATCCGACAAATATGTCCGCAGCAGAACTACATGGCTCCTGTTATCCTGTTGATTTTTCGCATGTTCCTCCATATCAAGAATCTCCTTTGTATCAATTCAAACTGCCTGTATAACATTTCTATCGCTTTGATTTCACTCCTCCAGTCATAGCTCCATTGCTGGCAAAAACAATTAATGGAAAATGGGACAGCGCTCAAAGCAGCATCCATACTCCCATTCCGACACAGCCGCTAACCACACCGATCACTGCCCCTGCCAGAACATCCTTGGGAAAATGTACCCCCATCATTACCCGTAACACAGCCAATACCAATCCCAGCAACAGTAGAATCATTCCCAGCAAAAACCAGACATAGCAAATCACGGTAGCAATCACAAAAATCGAAAACACATGGCGGCTGGGAAAGGATTTCCCCTGCGTATCCTTAGGCACCAAAGGAACGAAACCATATTTTTCATAAGGGCGGATGGCGCCATATCTGGCACGAAAGACACTGACCAAAAAGAAGGACACCGCCGGAGTGAGCACCAGAGGAATCAGCCTGTCATCCCTCTGCCACAGCAAAAAAATTCCCGCCGCAAAATATACAAAGGCGGTCAGATAAGTAATACCCTTACCTGACCACTTAATAAGCGAGATACCATATGGTTTATTACGAATCCATTCCATGATAGATACATATTGTTCCCTTGTCATATCTGTACCCCCATGCTACTTTTGACCCTAGCATCATTTTTTTATTTACTCTTCTTCCTTTTCTCCATCTGCGGTGTCTGACTCCCTGATATCCAGATACAGCTCCTTCAACTGCTTTTCATCTACCACATTTGGTGCATCTGTCAGCAGACAGGATGCATCCTTCATTTTTGGAAATGCAATCACATCACGAATGCTGTCTTCTTTTGCCATCAGCATAATCAGACGATCCAGTCCATAAGCCAGCCCTGCATGTGGCGGCACGCCATACTGAAATGCCTCTAATAAAAATCCAAACTGTTCCTTCGCCTGCTCCTTGGTAAAGCCCAAAGCCTCAAACATGGTCTCCTGCACATCATTCTGATGGATACGAATAGAACCGCCGCCCAATTCCGTACCGTTCAAAACAATATCATAGGCTCTGGCACGTACCTGTTCCGGATGCTCCTTTAACAATGGAATATCTTCCTCCATTGGCATGGTAAACGGATGGTGCATTGCCACATAACGTCCCTGTTCCTCCGAATACTCAAACTCCGGAAATTCGGTAATCCATACAAACTTATAGTCATTTTTATCCAAAAGCTCCAGATTACGTGCAATCTCCAGACGAAGATTTCCCAGCACATCCCAGACAATCTTATTCTGATCTGCTGCAAAAAGCAATAAATCTCCCGGCTCGCCATCCATGGCAGTCACTAAATTCTGTAACTCCTCCTCGGTCATAAACTTGGCAAAGGAAGATTTGTAACTGCCATCCTCCTGAATGCTCAGATATGCCAGTCCCTTTGCTCCAAAATCCTTTGCAAATTTTACCAAAGCATCAATCTTCTTGCGCGGCATAGCCCCCTGCCCTTTGGCATTAATTCCACGCACGGAACCACCATTTTCCAAAGCCCCGGTAAACACACCAAAGCCACAATTCCTTACCACATCGGATACATCCTGCAATTCCATGCCGAAACGCAGATCCGGCTTATCCGAACCAAAACGGTCCATAGCCTCCTGCCAGGTCATCCGCTTGATCGGCAGAGGAATATGCACATCTAAAACTTCCGCAAAGATCTTCCGTAGCAGACGCTCATTGACATCCATTACATCCTCTTCATCCACAAAAGATAATTCCATATCCACCTGAGTGAACTCCGGCTGACGGTCTGCCCGCAAATCCTCATCGCGGAAACAACGGGCAATCTGGAAATAACGGTCATAACCGGAACACATCAACAGCTGCTTAAATAACTGCGGCGACTGAGGCAGGGCATAAAAATTGCCGGGATGCACACGACTTGGCACCAGATAGTCTCTGGCTCCCTCCGGTGTACTTTTGGTCAGCATCGGAGTCTCTATCTCCAAAAAACCTTCCTCTGCCAGAAATTGTCTAATCAGCGTAGTCACCTGGCTGCGCATCATCATATTCCGCTGTAAATCCGGACGGCGCAGATCCAGAAAACGATATTTCAAACGTAGCTCTTCCTTTGTTTTGGAATCCGCTTCAATCGGAAAGGGTGGTGTCTCCGATTCGGATAGCACCCTTAAATCTGTTGCCATAATTTCAATGGCACCCGTTTTCAGATTTTTGTTCACGCCACCTTCTCTTGCTACCACTTGTCCCACCACAGCAATAACATACTCACTGCGGAGTTTATATGCCTTTTCAAACTTCTCGGCTCCCAGTTTCTCCTCCTGGAAATTAATCTGTAACAGTCCGCTGCGGTCACGGAGATCCACAAAAATTAAACCTCCGGTATTTCGGGTTTTTTGTACCCATCCCATTACCGTCACTACTTCTCTAATATTTCGTTCATCCAATTCGGCACATCGGCAAGTACGCTTCATGCCCTTCATTGATTCAGCCATTTTATCCTCATTTCTGCGCTGTTGGTATTCATTTGGAACCTGTTGTTCTGTCAAGCACAACGATCTGACACATTCGCTGCACCGGAAATGCATTACAACGCAAACACAAATCCATTGTTTATCTTACACCGAAAAGCAAGGATTTGCAATAAGAATTACATGAAAACAATTCGGTCTGCATAGTCAGCTACTTTCCTGCTGTGAGTTACGATTATAAAGGTTTGTCCCGATTTTTTTAGTTCTGAAAGTAAAGACATAATTTCATCGCATGTATCATCATCCAGTGCCCCTGTTGGTTCATCTGCCAAAATAACCTTTGGTTCAATGACCAACGCCCTTGCAATTGCCACGCGTTGTTTTTCACCACCTGACAAATCCCCGGCTTTCTGATTTAACAGTGACTGAATTCCCAGTTGCTTTGCAATTTTTTCAACAATAGTGGTGTCCTTCACGTCTATGATCTCTCGCAGTTGTAACGGTAAAATAATATTTTCATACGCTGTCATTTGTGGAATCAAAGCGCAGGACTGCATAACATAACCAATTTTTTGATTCCGCAATTTTGACATTGCATTTTTATTACATTTACTCATATCTTTTCCATCAAAATAATAGGAACCAAAATCCATCTTTTCAATTCCTGCCAAAATATGTAATAAAGTTGATTTCCCACATCCCGATTTCCCCATAATGGCTACCATTTCACCTTGATTTACAGCCAGATCAAAACCATTTAATACATGTTTCTGACCATAACTTTTTCTTATATTTTTCATTTCAAGAAAACTCATCTTTTAGCGCCCTCACTAATAATTTTTTATATTGTATAATTTCTATAACAAACTGCAATAACAAAGTAAACAACATCTGTATTCCCATTAGTCTCAATAATGATGTTACGTATTCCGGTTGAAATGAAAAATCTGCATCAAGCACTAAAACAAGAAAATTTAATATACATGCAGCTATTAATATGACCCCCCAGAGAATGAATTGCATGAAATAATATTGTAAGGATGATATTCCACATAAGATATAGATTGCCTTATCACTTGGAAAAGTAATAAACTGTAAAAAAGAAACAGACACCAGGACAAATACCGTTATAACCGTTAATAATACGATGTAAGCCCCACTAAATTTAGTACGTGCTTTGAGATCTTTGTATACATTTTTTTTGATATCCTTCATGGCAATCCAATCACGACCTGGAATATCCGTTTCATTCTGTTCTATAATATATCCTGATAAATGTACAGAACTTTGATCCCATGCACTGCAATCATTCACAAAATACATATTACCATTATAGGGATAAAGCAGACACTCCGAACTGTCTGAATAACTCGACAAATCTCTTACCGTATCCGAGTCGTAATTACCCTGTCCCATAAGTGAAAATATCGGCTGTTCTTCGGGAATATATCCTATCACCATATATTCCACGCCATTCAAAGACAAGGTATTGCCAATATTATTTTCCCTTCTTAAATCCGAGCCATATAAAATCACTTGTCTCTCACTACTGTGATAATCAAATCCTTTTCCCTCTACTATTTGTGAAAGAAAATGCTGATAATAAAATTCACTGACCATCCAACACGCATTCGCATTTCCTGTTTTGTTGTTCGTTGGGATAGAAAATTTCACATATCCTATTTTATCCCTCATTTTTTCATCAAGTATCAAGCTATTTTTATTTTGTTGAGAAGACATTAATAATGTGTCATCTATTGTATTCAAATAGCTTCTTTCAATATTATTTTTCACATACTCATTCACCACCAAATTCGACAGGTAAAACACAACAAACAGCAATATAATCATAAAAATAAGATCTCTGACATGATTATAAATATAATTAACGATAAGCCTACACATTATTAAATCTCCCCGATAAAGTCCGATGCATTATTTTGTATTCCATGAAGCAAAGGAACAAAAATACAATATACGCAATGCCCAATAATAAAATACAAAAACCAATATTTTCTGACACCACATAGATAAAGAAAATATCAGAAATCAGTCCGCCAGCCATTCCACACAATGAAATTATCATCATAAATTTCTTTATGATATCCCTCAAAGAAAATCCACAAAGCATCAATA
>CAMWKN010000152.1 GCA_947174825.1 uncultured Clostridium sp. | reverse complement strand
ACGACGGCATACGCGATGTAGAGAGGTCTCGTGGGCTCGGAGATGTGCTTAAGAGACAGGTTACGGAAAACCTTTGAGTAGAAAAGGAGATAGAAGATCTTACTATGTTGTTTCAAAGACGAAAAACCAAAGTCCGCATTGTAGACCAATGGGAAAAAAGTGAAGAAAAATATGCCCCTGGCGTTTTGATTTCTGTAAGCAATGGTCAAGGACTCCTAAAGGCAGAACAAATTGATACCCAAGACAGCAGTCATTTGATTTTATCACTGGGGAACCAGCCCTTGATGCAGCTACAAGGCGCTGAATATTTCTGCCCAACCTGTGAAAAAATCCTAAAAAGTGCATATGGGCTGGAACAATCGGAAATCCTCCGGGAACAGATGCAAGGTCTCAATCACAACGAAGATTTTGTAGAACTGGTAAAATCCATGATGCCCTTTTGGGAGCTGTTATCGGATGGCTGCTATATTCTGCTTGATACGAAGCTATATCCCACCGATGGCAACGGACATTTATTCTGGAATGTTCCAAATCTTGACTGCACCCTGCCGGGAACCTGTATCTATTGTTATAGAGGCTGCGAATGGGGAAATTGCAGACCACACTTTACCACCGCAACACAAGCCTATAAAAAAATGAACCCTGACAGGGTAGAATATTACGAAAAGCATCCCCAGGGCAGAGCCCTGGCATACCATATGGATGGATATATGACAGCATTAATTGACGGGCACCACAAAACTATGGCAGCAGCTAAAACACATCAAATGGTGGATGCTCTGGTCATTATCCCCTGTTATATCCGTTGGAAAACTGGTGATGATGACAATTTGACTGATTACGTAGGAACTGAAGAATGGTTATGGAGTTGCAGTGAATATGGCATAGCACGCTGTGAAACAAAAATAATACATAAAGAATCCTGGAATAGCGAGAATATTTCTTCTCTCTTTATCAGCGATGTTCCAGAAGATGTAAAACCGGAGTTGGACAAATTAGCGGCATATTATCCCGATGTACAGGGTGTGGCAAGCATTGACCTGTTAGGAGAAATTACGGACCAAAGGTTGGACAACATAATTCATCACCAGGAAATCATTGCAGCAGAACGGGTATGCTATTTCCTAGAAGCTCTGGTTTCATTAAAACACCACAGAACCATAGAGCTGTTTGATTTCTTTCTGCATGAGAACGCATATGATCTGTATAAATATGATATGATAAAAGAAATTGTCTCTTTGAATGCAGATGGAAAACTAACGGATTATTTCATTGATGTCATGGTAGAATACGAAGATGACTATCCCGAAATCAAGGATTTGCTCCTGGATTATATTTGGTAGAAACCATAACAGATCTACCAGTAAAAAGCACTTTTTTGAACACAGCTCCAAAACGATTTATGGAAAAGACAGAGGTAATAATGCAATGAATGATATCTATTTATGGAAAAGCTCTATCGGTGTATTAAAACTATGCGCTGAAAATGACCACATTACAGGATTATCTTTATTGCAAAAAGAAACAGAACCCTCATTATTACAAACCTCTATACGACATTCTGATCTGTTGTATGAAGCCTATACCCAGCTTCAGGAGTATTTTGCTGGAAAGAGAACCCAATTTGAGCTTCCTATCCATAATGCAGGTACGGCTTTCCAGCAACGGGTATGGCAGGAATTGCGGCAGATTCCCTACGGCGAAACCCGCAGTTACCAAGAACTTGCTGTGGCGATTGGAAATCCTAAAGCTTGCCGTGCTGTAGGACAGGCGAATAATAAAAATCCTCTTTTAATTATCAATCCCTGCCACCGGGTTATCCATAAAAATGGAGATATTACCGGTTTTGGATGCGGAATAGAGGTGAAACAATTTTTGTTAGACTTGGAAAAAACAGATAGGGCAGAACCCTAAAAGGGGCTCTGCCCATTTGATACTAGTAATAAAACTTAATACAGTCTTGTATTGAAATCATTACTTGAAAAACTTTTTATATGCTTTCGCTTTCTTCTTTGGCAATTTAAACACCGCACTCTTAGAAATATTAGCAAATGCATCCTTTTCGACCTTTTTCAATTTACTTGTCTTAACTTTCACTGTTTTCAACTTCTTACAGCCTTTGAAAGCAGACTTACCAATGGACTTAACGTTTTTGCCAATCACGACTGTTTTTAATGTTTTATGCTTAGCGAATGCTTTTGTAGCAATGCCAGTGACCTGATATGTCTTTCCACTATTTTTCACGGTTGCCGGAATCGTTATCTTCTTAGCCTTCTTGCCCGCTTTCGTTACACCGGTCACGGTAGCTGCATTCTTTGTAATGCGATACTTCAAATTCCCTTTAACAAAAGAACGTGCCGCTGGTTTTTCTGTCGGAAGCGGTGTCTTTTGTGGTTGTGCAGTCTGCTGTGGTTTCTGATCCGGTGTCGCACTCGGTTTTGCCGAAGCAGCTTCACCTGTTACATTGACTTCACATATCTTTATATCCTCACTACCCGATGCAGATACAAGTATATATGCCTTTCCCGGCTTCAATGCCATCACGGTTCCAGCCTGTACCATCACAACATCCGAATTGGTACTTCTCCATGTAAAATCGGTAATTGCCCGCTCTGGTGTCAGCTGTAAATTAATCTTTCCATACTCTCCCGGTTTTAAGGTAATTTCCTCTTTATCAATGTCAAATTTGTCTAAGATATAATCATTACCTTCAAACACTTCTTCCCAAGACACGACCGTCACTTCGCAACTTGCTGTTTTTCCATTGGATGTTTTAATGGTAATAGTTGCTGTTCCTGGATTCTTCGCCATCCACACATAATCCCACATTACGTCCCCATAATAATCGTCAAAGTCAAAGATATAATCCTGTCCGACAATATTCTCATCAGAACTCTCAATCGTAACAGTATCATCCATCACATTATATGGCAATACGGCATATTGCAAATTAATTTCCTCTCCCTGAAGGACATAGATTTTATTTCGTTCTACCTGAACACTCTCTGGCTGAACAATCTGACTCTTCGGAATCCATTTTGCTGTGAATTCCATATCCTGCATATAAATATCATCTGGAAATGCTCGACTTTCTATTTCCTCACCGGCAATGTTTTCTGTGTAATACCAACCCAGAAATGCATAACCTTCTGGTGCTTTCGGGGCATCTGGAACGGAACCAACCTCCCTGCCCGCCATGGCATCTACCGTCTGATAAACTTCCCCATCTACTTTATAGGTCAAGGTAATCGGTGTCGGTGCAATGGAATCCAGATTTTCATCAACCCAGCCAATACGCAGGGAAATCCAATTTTTGAGACGCTCAACTTCCTCATCAAATGTCAGCGAGCCAGCTGGAATTCTATCTTCGTCACCATAGTCATAGCCTTTATCACTCAATAGATCCCACCAGTCGTCATCGCCTTCACCAAAATCATAATATCCCCATTTATTGAAGTTATTAGTTGCGGATATACGTATCTCGTCTGCATACTGATCCAAAATACCACCATCAGCGATTGCCGCTTGAAGAGCCGGCTTCAACTTCGTCTTCCAGTATGCCTTCACTTCATCGGCAAACTCCTCATCTTCCATCAGACGCTCAAACCAGGTTCTCTGATTAATAAAACCGGAATAAGAATCCTCTGACATGGAATAGTCATAGGACGACCACGCCACATAATCAAAATCCCACAATGGACCCCAGTATAATTTTCCCTTCTCCTCTTCTGTATCCTTTTTCTTATGTAAATAGGTACTTGTCGAAATAAAAGCATCTCCATTCATGGAAAATTCCTGCATCCAGTAATAGGCAACTGCCGATGGTACATCCATCAAATCCTTATATGAGGTTCCATCACTTAACTGAAAATTATCCCCATATATAGCATCCTCTGTCTTTTGCAGATATTCATCAATATAAGCGGTTGCATCTTCAAGGCATTCCCCTTCTGCTGGTGACTCCACCAAAAACTGATTCTCTCTGCTCGTGGTTGCTACATATTCTATCTCATCACCGTATGGCGACATGGATAATAAGTATCCTCCTGAAACATCCGAGCCAGCCAGTGCAGCCTCCAGATCATTCTCATCCACACGACTCTCGCCCAGACGGATTTGCTCACACAGATAATAACTTCCCAGATATTCGTGATTGATAATTACATCAACTGGAACTAGTTTCGGCGTATACTCCATCCCCAGCTGTTTCCCCAGATAATAGGTCAGACGATTCCGAAGCAGGCTGTTATCAAAATAATTAGCCAGCAATACCCAATGCTTATTTGCACCCATACCAAATAAATCTGCTTTTTTATCCAGTTTTACCTTGTACGGTTTCTTTGGCATCATCCATGTGGAATTGCCCCTGCCACGTATATAGTCCAGATCATAGCTACCTGCTGTGTCCTTGGCTGCCTGCGCTGCATCTTTACCATACTCAGCAGCATATCCATCCGGAACAGTAATATTCATCTTTCCATAACACTCGGTTGCATGATCCTGATCACTATTCATATCACTAATCGTACCCATTTCCTCGTCCAGGTCAAATGAAATAACAGGAATACTATCTTGCACAAACTGCAGCGAGCGCAGTAAGATAGTGGTTTTCTTATCTGCCTTGGTGGTTTTATCTATCAACTTAATATGAATGGTATGTGTCCCCGACAATTTCTCTACATCCTTAGGGAACTCATAAGTATAGGTCTTATCCTTACTCCAGTTATCCTCTTTTGACTGGTTCGTCATTCGATACTCCACTAATGGCTCTGCTGCATCATCTATGTACAACTGGAAATACGTTTTCGTTGCTCTCTTTGCCAGTGCGTTAATCTGGATCCGACTTACTTTTTCCTCTCCAAAATCAATGGTATCTGTCAGTGAAATGGCCGCACCGGACACCACATTGTTTTTGCCGCTTACTAACAAACCATCCTCCACGGTTTCTGCATTCAAAGATACTCCCTCGACTTCACAATTCACTTTGTCCTCTGTATACCATTCAGCAAAATGAATAGGTGCAAAAGGGTTTGCCGTTTCTGAAGCTGCCACCACAGAACTATCTCCCTTTTTAGTCGGTTGAGCTGCACTAGCCTCAGCAGGTCTTAGCCCCGATAGATTCAGCCCAAAAAACATGGTCAACACAAGCAGACAACTGATTAAGCGCTTGTCCTTTCTTTTCATCCTTGTCATAAATATACCTCACTTCCTCCTAATGATTGAAACTTGGATGTCTGTGGGCAGATGTCCACAGAATATTTTACGCTTAACAGTGTAGCACATTATTGACACGTTATTCCTTAAAATTTTCTTAAATTTTCACACTTCTGACACATTTATGACCTATTATTGCCAATTTTATCCAAATATCTCTACATTCTCCTGATAGTACTTTGCCTGACACTGGAACATCTCCGCATACTGCCCGTCCAGTTCCATCAGCTCCTGATGAGTGCCCTCCTCAATGA
>CAMWKN010000151.1 GCA_947174825.1 uncultured Clostridium sp. | reverse complement strand
GATAGAAAGACATCCCACTGCCATACCGGCTACAAAACATGGTTTCCACTCCATGGAATAATTACCTGCCACTGTGGCTACGGTACGGATTGCATATATATCCAAAAATACAATGCCATAACCTCGAAACATGGTAACCAGATAATTTGCAATTCCCAAAATCAAAACAAAACTGGCAGAAAACAGCAACGCCGGCTTCATCCAGTGAAACAGTGATATCAAAATCAGATTAACAATCCAGTACAATACAAGATTTTTCAGAATCAGTACTATACTTAGATCTGTAATATAATGATTCAAAAATAATTCTATTGTAATAAACTCCAAAAAGCCAAACACTAGAAAAACTAGTGCCTGGCATATTTGTTTCTTCCCCATATGGCTCATCCTTTTGTATTAGTTGAAGAAATCGAAGAATCCACCAAATCCGTCATCATAACCATAGTCATCACTGCCGGAATCTCCATTTCCTGGATATCCATTTCCAGATCCATCGTTCCCAGAGTTATTGTTTCCAGATCCGCCATTACCAGATCCACTTTTTCCAGACTGATCGGATGAATCCTTGCTGCTTCCGGATAATCCGTCCAGAGAAGAGGATCCCTGCAGCGTTACCTTAAAGGTTTTTTCCTCATAGGAACCATTGTTACTTCTCTCTACCTTAATTTCTACCTCAGTTCCCTTTCTATAGCTATTTGCCTTTTCTGACAAACTCTCAATGGAACGAACTTCCATATTATTGATGGAGGTAATAATATCGCCTACTTGAATACCCGCTTTATCTGCTGCTCCACCTTTGGCAACTTCCTTGACCTGAACACCATTTGGAATATTAAATGCGGTTGCAGCATCGGTTACCGTCTGTCCGCTGATTCCCAGATACCCTTTTTCTTCATCGCTGAGTTTTTCCTTGTTCATCAGTTCTTCGATAATCGGATTAGCTACTGAAATTGGAATAGCATAACCAATGCCCTCCACGGTGGAAGATGCAATCTTGGCAGAATTAATACCAATTACCTCGCCCCGCATATTAATCAATGCACCACCACTATTTCCCGGATTGATAGCAGCATCTGTTTGAATTGCTTTAATCGTATTCGCTGAGCTGGAGCTATTTCCCTCAGAAGCTGAGATCTCCCGATCCTTGGCACTGACATATCCCACGGTCACAGACTGTCCATAACCCAATGCATTACCGATAGCAATTACCATTTCGCCAACTTTTAAGTCATCGGAACTGCCCAGATCCGCAATGGCAATCTTATTCATGGTCTCTTCCTTGATACTCTTAACCGCAACTGCAATTACTGCCAGGTCATTGGCACTATCTGTTCCTTTGACGGTTGCCTCATAAATCTCTCCATCAATACACTGTACAGAGATCGTCTTGGCATCCTCAATTACATGATTATTTGTAGCTATCAACAGTTCATTATCATTCTGGGCAATAATAAAGCCGGATCCCGCACCTGTAGATTCCTGTCCCTCATATTCCCGTCCAAACAGATCATAATAATTAGCACCCTTGGTGGTACTGGTAATTGCCACAATTGCCGGCATCGTCTGCTCTGTAATGCTGGATACATCTGTGACGCCTACCTGAGTAGTAACCGCCTGATTTTCATTTGTTTCCTCTTTGGCATCTGGGCTTGCCGTATTGCTTGTATTCGCAGAACCCGATCCCTGTGTGGTAGTCTTCAGTTTGGTTTGGCTACTTTGTGTTGGTAAAAACTGGTCGCTTACATAGCGCACACCCTGAAAACATACTCCGGCAACCAATCCAAACACTACTGCACACGCTGCGCAAACTAATAACTTTTTAACAATACCGCCAGATTCTTTCTTTGGTGCCTTCTGCGGCTTTCCCATAGGTACTGGTCCATTCCCATTCTGGTAATGAGAATCATCTGGATTCGGCATCTGGGAGTTTGTCACATTCTGTCCACCATTATTTGGCATCTGAAAATTTGTCTGATTTTGCCAGCTGCCGTTTGACTGGTCATAAGCATTTGGCTGCTGATTTCCTGCGTCTACATTCTGTTCGTCTGTTGCTCCTGCATAATAATTACCGGAATGAACGGAATCATCTGATCCCTTCTGATAAGAATAACGATATGTGCCATCCTCTGTCTGATTTTCCGGATCACTAGCCGGCTCAACCGGATTACCATACTCACCGGTATATCCTGTATTCTTTTCCTGCTTTTCTGCCATAACTATTTCCTCCTGTTCTTCTATTTCCGCGAAGCAACGGTTCAATATATTGAGAACGAACCGAAACATCTGCTGTTTACTATCGCTGGTTTTCTTTGTTTCGATAGTTAGTGTACCAATCTTTTGTGTTCTTATTGTGAATAAAGATTGAAGAAAGTCTGTTTTAAAACAAAAAATGAAGAAAGAGCCGTCACACAAAGTATAGGTATCACAAAATATAAATTATATCTGTAAATATAACCATATTCCATATACTCTATGCTTAGCGCAACAACCCCTTCTATATAATAATGTAATTTAGATATCAGAAAATTTTTACAGCGGTGCCATCAATACCTTACCAGTACCACGATAAACATTAACCAATCCCTCGCCACTGGCAGCTGAGCCGATCAGCGTCTTGGTAGACCGCTCTACCGTAAAGTTCAGACTTTCACTCCATGCAATGGCAAAATTGCCATCCACTTTTAACTCGTCATCTTCCAGTTGTACCTCAACCAATTCCTCTCTTGGGCAATTACATTCCAACACGGCATATCCGGTACCCGTCAGGCAGGAATTAAATAATCCCTCACCACCTGCCACTGCAGAAGAAAGGTTCTTGCGGGCAACGGTCTTCATATCCACACTGCCCTCACAAGCCAGAAACAGCCCATCATCAATAACCATACCGCCATTCCAGGCACCCACATCCTCAATTAATAAATATTTATAGGTAGGTTCCAGTATCAATACACCGTTACCCATATAACGTGGCTTAATTGCGGTTTCATTAGTTACTTTGGAGCTGACTAACTTCTTAGCAAAATCGCCAATTCCTTTTACATTGGTTGCACTGCTAACATTACCAGCCATCCACTGCATCGCTCCAGCCTGTACAATTACCTCATGCTTGTCATCAAGCTGTACCATCACCTGACGTTTGCGTATGTTCATTTTAGACGCATAATAATACTGCATAGCAGATCCCAAATTGGTACTCATGTCATGATCATACTCAAAAATTGTGATATTCCCTTTTTGCTCCAGAATTTTACGATTTGCTGTTTCCTGCATGGTTGTTTTGAACATATGAATCCTCCCTGTTATGTTATCTCTTATGTTTGTGTGACCACTCAATACAACATAAAATATGGTTATCTAGTTGTACTGCGTCTCACATCTCAAAGTATAACATATTCCTATTCATTGCACAAACAAAACCGTGGCACAGACATCAATGCTGCCAGACGCTAACACACTTTCCATCACTAATGAATACCAGGATCAAAAAGGCTATATCCAACATTAATATTAATTATCAATTATTGCGTAGGAATTCATAAGATAAATATGGGGTGTTAGATAATTACGGGGTGTCAGTCCGATGTTGGAACAACCCATGGGGCTTTTGATCCTGGTTTCTTCATCGTAACATAAAAAATACCCTCCGATATGCCGTAGGGTATGATTCGCATTTTTAGGGGCGCAAAACGCAGGTTATAAAATATACCATATGAATATAAAGTAATATGATTTTAGACAGAATAAGGAACTGTCCCTTTAACAGAGCAAGTGATACATCCACAGTTCCTAAGTATGATCTGATTTTTCTTCTTTGAACTCCATTGCCATTACTTTCACCAATTCAAAAATATGTTTTTTGACTCTCGCATCGGCTTTTCTATAAAATTCAACCAACAACAATTCATCATCAGAGAATTTATCAGAATCAATTCCCAGAAAGTATGTTAAAGACACATCAAATTTCTGCGCAATATTTTCTAACACATCGTTAGGAACCGTACTTTTCCCATTTTCGTAGCGACTTAATGTCTGCTGCGTCATATGCAACTTTTTGGCAAAATTATTTTGTGTCAAATTGCAGGTTTCTCTGACATGCTTAATTCTTTCTCCTATTTCTTTATCACTTAAAGCCATCGCAATACCCTCTTTTGTATTTTTATAAACATTATAATCATGTCTATTGCAACAGGGTATTCCATTTTCGTGTATTCAAACCCGTAATATGAGTATTGTAATCATTCCAGAAAATAAACATTTCTTGTGGAGTTTCATATTTACCTTATTACGATTCCATCTTGTATCCCACACCCCAAACTGTCTTAATAAACTTTGGTGCTCTGGCATTCTCGTGAAGTTTCTCCCGAATCCTGGCAACATGTGCCATCACTGTGTTATTGCTATTGAGATATTTTTCGCCCCAAACCGCTTCAAAAAGTTCCTCCGAAGGAACCACTCTGTCCATATTTTGGCACAGATATAATAAAATCGAAAACTCCATCGGTGTCACTAATATTTCCTCCCCATACAAAACACAAGAATGATTATGTTCTGATAATTCCAGACCACGGACATTATAATATCCTTCCTCTCTCTGTTCTTCCGCTGCTCCCATAGATCGGTTATAGGTCTGTGCCCTGCGTAGCTGACCTTTTACTCTCGCCACCACTTCCAAGGGATTAAAAGGCTTGGTAATATAATCATCAGCGCCCATAGTCAGCCCGGTAATCTTATCAAAATCCTCCACCTTCGCTGTTAGCATAATAATAGGAAAAAACCAATGCTCCCGTATGGTTTTACATAAGGTAAAACCATCCATATCCGGAAGCATCACATCCAAAATTGCCAGATCAATGCTATTGTCCCGAATACAGGGCAGCACATCCTCCGCCTTATAAAATTTAAATACCTGAAATCCCTCGTTTAACAGGTACACTTCCAATAAATCCGTAATTTCTTTCTCATCATCCACCAGCAGGATTGTTTTTTCTTTCATCCTCCTTACCCCTTTTCATTCAAAATTATTACAATACTCCGGATAAAGCGCAAGCATTTGCTTATTCTGGAACGACATTATTCGCTACATGAGTATACCATAGAACATATAATTAATTCTTACTTTTTTATGATATTTCCGTTTTCTTTTCCACTACCCTATTCCAGATACTCCACCTGCAGCTCATGCTCCATGGCATACCTCTCTGCTATCAGGATTTCTGTTTCGCCTGATCCAATATATTCTGCAACTCCTCTATTTCATCCTCCGAAAAACTTTGCTGCTGCACCATCGTATGTAACAGCAATCCCAAGCGACCCCCAAATACCTTATCCAGAAAATATTGTGTCTCCTGCAATTCCGCATCCCTCTCCTCAATTAGCGGATAAAACTGTTTTGTCCTGCCCTCCGTCTGGTAGCGCACAGCCCCTTTCTCCTCCATGCGTTTTAAATACGATATAACTGTGTGTGTCGTC
>CAMWKN010000150.1 GCA_947174825.1 uncultured Clostridium sp. | reverse complement strand
CTTTATGATGACTGATCCCATTCTAATCGTAATAATTCCCGTGCCTTCGCCAAACGGCTCCGCACAGTAGATGCATTCAGATGAAGGATCTTGGCAATCTCAGCACTGCGATAGCCCTCAAAATAATGCAGATACACTGGCAATCCATATTTCCCATCCAATTCCTTAACCATCTGCAATAATAAATTATCTGGATCTTCCTGTCCCATTTCATGGACTTTCGGATCATATGCCACCTGTTTCTTTCGCCAGGCTTTTCCCAATGCACTTTTACAGCAATTAGATGCCGTTACCACCAGCCAGGCTTTTGCCTTCTCTTCGCTGTGATAGGCAAAACGGCTCTGCATCAAATGCAGAAAAGTCTCCTGCACCATATCACAGGCATCTGCTTCATTCTTCATATACAACAGGCAAATGCTGTACACCATGGCAAAATACTGATGATACAAACGCTCTGTATCCTTCATCTGCACCACGATCACCTCCCTCCATCTCAGGGGCAATTTCTATGCCATCTGTCCCTGTTTCATCTCATGTACCGTATCACATAATATTTCAATATCCTCTTTATTATGGGATGCCAATATAATATTCTTTCCCTCTTTTTTCAACCGCAGCATAAGCTCCCGCATCTGCTCCAAACCATCCAGATCTAATCCATTAAATGGCTCGTCCAAAATTAAAATGGATGGATTTTCCATGATTGCCTGAGCGATTCCCAAACGTTGCCGCATTCCCAGACTGTACTTTTTTACTGCTCGTTTCATATTAGGATCCAGACCAACTAATTCCATACATTCTTTGATTTGCTCCACTGTAATTTTTTTGTTTAGATCCGCCAATTGTTTCAAATTCTTGAGACCGCTATAATAAGGAATAAATCCCGGTGTTTCTATAATCAGTCCCATATCTGCCGGAAAATCCACATCCTTCCCAACCACTTTATTATCCACCTGAATTTCTCCATCTGTGGGTCTGACAAATCCACTAATACATTTCATCAGCATGGTTTTTCCACTGCCGTTTCTACCGATAATACCATGAATCTGCCCATCCTGAAACTCTGCAGATATGTCATTCAAAATTTGTGTCTCTTTGATCTGCAGCGATACATTTTTCAATAAAATCATATTCTGCCCCCCTTATTTTTCCAGTGTGATTAGGTATGCAACATGTTACAAGCCTACTCACACTTTTATTCAATATCTGTAATTTTGCTAAAACTCAAATGCCTGCCTTTGAGGTAAATACCACAGCATATAACAAAAATAAGTATCAAAAAATAATAATAGGATATTTCCATGCCACAATGCATTTCCCGGTAAAAATCCGTATAATGTCTGGAAACAATGGCGTGTGCCGCTGGCAGCAGCCACATAAAAGACAGATTGAAATAAGATACCCCAGCCCCCAGAACAACCAACAAAGCAGACACAATCAGCCCAATTACTCTTTTCCCAAAGAACTTTCCAAGCATCATGATCACACCCAATAGATAGAAATAGGCAAACATCAAAATACTGCTTTGGATCGCCACCGTAAAAGGCTTTAGCTGAAAATACAAATTGGGCGGCATCAGACTTGTCAAAAAACTGTCCTCCTGCTCCGGCAGACGCTGCGCCGCCTCTGTAATCACATTACTCCAGCCATTATACCAATATCCCGTATCAAACAGAGGCAGTACCAGAGCTGCAAATACAACAGCCAGAATAGTCGTGTCTGCCATAAGAAGAAACAAAAGCTGTCCCCCTATCCAATTATTCCTTCCACAACGATGTAATAAAAACACCATATTGTAATCCATTTTCGGAAAATCAGAAATTAAAACTAAAAATAATACTGGCAAAAAGGCAAGGAAGATTGGAGAATTACATACCCCGATATAGCCCTCCAGAAGATTCACTGGCTCGTCCATCATAGCTGCCCGCTCCTTCAAGGGCTGCAACACCATAACATACAACAAAATTAAAACACAGCCCAAAACAAGCATCCGAGAATGGAACAGCCATTTCATATATTCGTTTTTTGCAATCTTGATAATATTCATAATTTGCACCAAGTCTCAAGCAAAAATGCTTGCATTTTTATTTGAGACGCAAACACAAAGGGTGAAAGATGTGTGTTTGCATTTTATCCTTCCTTCTATAATTTCTTTCACCCTTTAATCCCCATAATCTAATTTTCGTTTTACAAAAAAAATATAAATTACTAACAGTACACCTATCATAGCTGCCCCACGAATCACTTCCACCAGCATATCTCCTACAGATTGTGCAATATGCAGATATGCACGTGAAAATAGCAATTCCATGATATTTGTCATTTGTCCTGCTGCGTTGTAATTTCTCAACAGGACAATCAGGTTGGATAAAAATACATCCCAAAAATAACAGAGCATAAAGGGCAAACAAATCATGAAATACATATTGTTAGTAAATGTACTGATGATAATTGCTGGAATCGTAGAGAAAGCTCCATAGCAAAAAACCCCCAGATAACTTCGCAGTTCCTCCAGCCACATAGGATATTTTCTCCATCCCATCATTTCTAACTGTTCCGAATCAATCCTAGGAATTACTGCAGCCAGAAAACTCCGGAACATTACCGCCACAATCAACATCATCAGACCACTAATCAACATTCCCGCCAACCATTTATCCCAATAGTACCGTACGCATGACCGCCTACACATATAAATTCGTTTCCAGCCGCTCTGTGTCTCCATATGCAACAACTGCATCAACGGCAATGCAGATACAACGGGCACAAACAAAGTCACATATCCGCTAAATGCATTTCTAAGCGCCACCGCAGGATAAAGCTGTGTCTCCTGTGCCATCTCGCCCCTGCTCATTTTGTCAAGAACCTGTATAATCGTATATTGATTGGCACCGCTTACAATTTCCGACAAAAAGCACAGACCAAAGGTAAAAAAAATGCCCAAAAGAAACCATCTGCTTTTTATCATTCGAATAAATTCCTGTTTCAAATTATCCTTCACCTGCCTTACCCTATCTCTCCGCCGTTGCACCTTTATCGTAATACTGTACCTCACCCGTTATCATATCCACATTAATAAATTTTCGGGACCAGGATGGACTCCCTGTTTTTTCCTCATCCAATGGATAATCAATCAGAAATGCCCAGACCGGACGTGCAGTCGCTTCCGAACCAAAGAATAATATTTTTTTACCTTCCTCCATGATTTCCCTGTCGGAATAATTAGAACGGAGTTCATACTTGATATCAATGTCTATGATTTCTAACACCTGCCCACCAGTCATTTTTTCCTGTGCCAACAGAATCGCCTGCTCTAATCCAATGAGTTTGTCATCATGATTTTCTTCTTTTACAATATCAAAACCCGCATCTCCGTTCAGAAAATAAGACAACTGATCCTTCTGCTGCATCGTAATCTCCACAAGGTTATTGAGATGCATATAATCGTCATTCTCGTCAATATAAAAATCAATGTCATCATACGGCACCCCCTTATAATACTTACAAACGTCAAACCAATAGTAATATCCGGATCCATACTCTGCAGGATACACATATACGGTCTTGACTCGATAGCTATACTCTGGTTCAAACTGGACTGCATTGGTATTACACCAGACATTGACATAATCAACGGCATCCTGTATTGATACCGTATCTCCACCTAATTCATAGACATCCTCCAGATTCTTTCCCCAGTCCGCATGATAGATCCCCTGACAATTGCTTCTGCTTCTCTCACACTGTCCGATGCCTAGTACTAGTTCTCCAATATCCGAAAAATCCCCAAAATCTTTTTGGAGATATTCATCCTCATAATTCAATGCAAAAATACCTTCTCCATACGGTCGTTCCGGCAAATTATCCAGACGGACAATCTCAGACCGATATTGATCTGTTCCAAAGAACAGCGAACACATTTCTGCCAGCTTTTCTTTTGTAGCGCACTTTTCCTTGACTTTCAGTGATAGCACCGAGACCGAATCCGGCTGTTCCAAGTGAACCGTTTCCTTGAACTTTAAATTTTGATAATTTTTGCCAAGCACCTCTTTCTTCTGATCCAGAATATGAGAAAGCGAAACATATTTTATATCATTTTCCTCTACAGCCTCCGCATCCTGATATTTCTTTGCCTTTTCCTTAATATCCTCCGGAACCTGCCGACAGCCGCTTATCAGCATAAGCAAGCTGATACATAACATAATATAAATACTCTTTTTTCTCATAGTACTCCCTTCTAATATTATTTTCATAGAACCAATATTTTTGTAAGCACTTACCTATATAAAACTCGCTGGCTATGAATTTTGTCCACGCCAAATAAAAATTTTATAATTTTATGATTAAGATATTCCTCTGAATCTGTCGTCAAATGGCGAATTATGTGGTATGATAATACTAAGATAAAAAGCATATAGCAATGCGTGTTTACACGCAATTTACTATCTACTGATCCAACCCGCTAAGCACCAAATTTGCTTGCAAATATTCATGAATGGAGAATACACATGCATCCTAAAAAAGAAAAAAACAAGTCTGCAAAAACAGACCCATCCAAAATAGAATTTAAACCCGGCAACATGCTTTATCCTCTGCCGGCAGTAATTGTAAGTTGCGGCGACTATAATGGCAAATCTAATTTATTGACTATCGCCTGGACTGGCACGGTCTGTACCAACCCGCCCATGGTTTATATCTCTGTGCGTCCAAATCGTTATTCCTATTCCTTGATCCGGAATAGACAGGAATTTGTCATCAATCTTACCACAGAACAGATGGCATATGCTACAGACTACTGTGGAGTGCGCTCCGGCAGGGATCACGACAAATGGGCAGACTGCAAGTTGACACCGATACCGGCAAAGACGGTGCAATGTCCCATGATCGCAGAGTCACCTGTTAATATAGAATGTAAAATAACACAGATACAGGAACTGGGTTCCCACCATATGTTTCTGGCAGAAGTCACTGCCGTTCATGTAGATGCCCGTTACATGGACGACAAAAACACCTTCCATCTGGAAAAAGCTGGCTTATTAGCATATTCCCATGGAAGCTATTTTAATCTGGGCGAAACCCTGGGCAGTTTCGGATATTCTGTGCAACGAAAAAATAACCAGACGGCAAAAAATGAGAAACGGCAAAAAACAGGAAACAGAGGTCAATAGGACATACCAATGAATAAATCATACACCAGATTTCACGCTCTTCATATAATATAAAGGGGGATTATTTATGAGAATTACCTATTTAAAAATTTGCAATTATAAGTCTATTCGCGAACTGGTAATACAGGATGTGGAAAACGCCTTGATCCTGGTAGGTAAAAACAACACCGGCAAGACAGCCGTAATTGATGCCATTCTCACTGCTGCCGGTCTCCGCGCGCCTGCTGACTGGGAATATCTGGATCCCGGAAAACCAATTTCCATCTCCCTGCAATTTGAGCTGACAGACAATGATTTGCAATATTACCATTCCAAAGGAATTCTCAGCACGGCAAAAGAC
>CAMWKN010000149.1 GCA_947174825.1 uncultured Clostridium sp. | reverse complement strand
GATTTTGAATCAGCAATCACGACTGCCACATCCAGCAAATCCGCACAATATCTGTTTGCCAAAAGGCGAAGCAACTGACTTTTCACTGTCAAATCAGTCTCTTTTTGATAATAAACAGCAAGCTTTTTTACTTCTTTTTCTTTTCCCTTTCTCCTCATGATATGCGCCCGCATAATAGGAATATCTCTTCCGACCCTTCCGCCATCCCGCAATAAGCCATAAATATCTTCGGAAGTCATAGCCTCTATTTTTCCCTTGCGTTTTACAGCATATTTGTCTCTATTCTCTTCCTCTCTTAATATGGATGTAAAATAGAATTTTGTTCCTTTCGCATTCTCTGCTCTTTGCTCTAGCTGTTTACGAATTTTTGCTTTTCCAAATTCATCCTCCCAGCATGCCTGAAACCAGTCGAAATTCCAGTGATCAAATAAAGGATTATCAAGCATTAAACATCCTAAATCCTCTACCATTCTATAATAAGCAACTTCACAGTCTTCTTTGTAGTCTGCAATACCAACAATTGCAATGCAAAGAGTCTCGAGATTATCACGTACCGATATCGTTCTATCTGACAATTTTCTTTTCCTTTTTTTTAGAAGAGTATACATTCGTCTGTAATTTTCCTGTAATGCATGGAGTGCTGTCTGATTTCCCTCCCCGGCAAACAGCCCTAAAAAATCGCAAAACTGGGCAAAGCTCCAATCGGATTTAGCGATACTCCTGTAAAAATATGGAATCACTGCATCCACAAAAAAATCTATATCTGGATAGCATTTTACCAGTTTATACAAATAATAACTTCTTGTCCCCTCACATTGTGCATCATAAGCAAGATTATGAGTACATCCCCACAGTACAATATCACGGTATTTTTCTATATTACCGCAAGTTTTCAATTCCTGTATACATCTGCCAAGACCGCATTGCATGGCCCATTTAAATTCCTTTTTTGTCATAAATATCCTTTTTAATGCTGATCCGTATAACAAGTTCCGTTTACATTAAACCGCTTCATTCTAGCATACTCCTCTCATTCTCCATTATCATGTTATCATCCAAATTATAATCCCACTGCTCTTGTTGTACAAGAAAAACTAAAGATCCTTTATAAGTTAATACATTTATCGCAAATAGAACATCCAAAAAATACACCTCCGTTACATATCACTCTAAATAAATATTCTTTCCAAATTCATACGCTGCCTGCAAATGGACTGTCTTATCTATCTGTGGTTTACCGTTCGTATCCCCACATCCGCCCGCAAGCACCATGCCCCTGTCCTGAAATCCAATATAATTTACCATGGTAAACTGATAATAGGAAACTGCCTGCTCAAATGTCCAGAAAAAGTCGTCTGCCGAAGTCATGAGTAACGCACAGTCCTTAACTGGATATTTTTCATATCTACCTAATGGCGGGTTGGAATCTTCCTCCGCTATACAGTAAAATCTCTCAATGAAAGCCTTTATCCTGGAGGATACTGTCCAGAAATATAACGGTGAAGCAAAGATAATACAGTCAGCAGATTTTATTTTTGGAACAATATCGTTAAATGCATCTTTCTGCACACATGGTTTCCCATAGCGGCAGGCATTGCAGCCAAGACACCCTTTGACTTCTTTCTCTATGAGTGAAATAACCTCAACCGAATGTCCCTTTTCCTCTGCTCCCATAACAAAATGGCTGATAAGCTGTGCCGTATTCCCTTTTGCCCTGCCGCCACCCTGTACCACAAGAATTTTTTTCATTGCTTTTCCTCCATACTTCAATTACGTTACGCATCATTTTACTCCATATTGTACACTTTATCATTCAATTCATGGACTCGTCATAGTATTCAGGCCAAGGTCTGTTATAGGAAACAGCTCTCCATAGCCACTGATAATATGGCGTATAATTATCCTTGTCTAAGGGTAAAAATTTTCCAGTATCCAGGTCATAAAGTAACTCTTTTTCCACTCCATCTGACCCATTTGGTACTTTCTTGGGAGAAAAAGAACAATAGGCAAGCAGTATCTTTCCATCACCCATATCGTATAGATAGCACTCCCTGGACAATGTCTTTTTGTTTTCCTCTGTCAGTTTTTTCGGCGAAAGACTTACATGATCTGAATAATAATTTAAGTAATTATCCCTGCTCCAGTAATAAAGATAGTCACATATGGCATTTTCCAGAATATATTCCGACAATGCATCTTCCAGTTTCCATTCCTTTAGATTGGTAAGTTCTGCTGAGAGCAACACTTCCCTTTCCCCACTATACACACGTCCATCTGTTGCCGTTCTGCTCCATATACCAGTCACATTAAGATAAAGCCTGTCATTCCAGAGACGCAATCCCTCTATTATGCTAAAAGCATCTTCTTGATAATCCTCATCCCAAAGCTTCATATTCTCTAAAATACTCCGCAATTCTTTTTCTTCCAAAACATAGTCAGCGGACTCACTGCCTTCCTCATATTTCATAATCTCCTTCCCTGTTACTGTAAAATATACCCCACCGTTATGAGCAACCATCAAATTATCTGTCTGATGGGAATTATCCTCTTTTTCCTCATTCATAAACAAATAAATATGATTGACCGCTTCACCGGAATAAATTTTCACAGGTTCCAGTGTATCAAATGGGACACGAAAGACTCCTTCTCTTCCCCCGACAAAAAAATCATTTCCCAGCGTCACAGGCAGATTACCTGATACATCGTTATAAATCCCATAATACCATTCATCTCCCTCTGGCAAATCTTCTACCAATTCTACAGAAAACTGCTCATTCTTCTTTTTCGTCTGAAAATCATAGCGATAATAGGTAATCGTCTCTCCGACCTCTTTAGGATAACGACATGCCCCATAAATGATACATTGATCTGTTACTATAAACTCTGTCTCAAGAAACATGCCCAAGTCATCTTCAAATAAAACTTCTTTTTCTTCGGTACGATAAGTGGCTTCCTGATGATCAAGTGGAATACGGCAAATCTTATAGTGTGCCCTCTGACTGCTTGATTGAGATTGCATCGTATAATAATAGATCCAATCATTGGTAAGCCATAAAAAAAATTTTCCAAATGGTATTTGTTTCTTATCCGTTCCATCCAGTTTTTCCTGCATCCAAATACTGTTGCCATCGTCATCGTTCTGTCTCCAGATCCGCATATCATCATTCTCAAATCGATTGTTTTTGACCGTGGTCGGACTATTTTTAAAAATTGCTGACAATCCCGGATCCGTTTGTTCTGTCACTACCGGATCATCCCGTTTTTCTGTAACACTGCATCCACAGCACAGAATCACCAGAAGCAGTGACAGCAATAATACTATTTTGCATTTCATAGAAGATCCCCCCTCAAAAAACATGATAAAAAAACAGATGCATTATCAAGCAGGAGCATATGCATTCGTTCCCTATGCATACGCTCCTGCCTAAAACCTAAAATAACTTTCTTCGTTGTTTAGAAATCTACCTCTGTGTCATAATAGCAGCACTTCAGCAGTTTCTCCATTTCTTCTTGAGAAGGCTGTCTTGGATTAGAACCCGTGCAGGCATCCAGAATTGCGTTTGCAGCAATCTCCGGCAGTCTCTCTAAAAATACATCCTCCGGCACAAATCCCTGCTCTGTCGGATAACTGTCAGCACCATAATTCTTGATACAATGTGGTATGTTCAAATCATCATTCATTCCACGCAGATGATCAATCAGAAGTTTTACCTTCTCATCGTCACTGCCACCACCCAGATTCATAAAATCAGCAATCTCCGCATAACGTTTCTTGGCGGTCTCATCCTTGGCATTAAAGGCGATCACTTTCGGCAGATACATTGCATTAGCTGCGCCGTGAATAATATGTGCACCATGATCCGCAAAAGCGGCACCAGTCTTGTGAGCCATAGAATGTACGATACCCAGCAGCGCATTAGAAAATGCCATACCTGCCAGACACTGTGCATTATGCATGCTGTGACGTTTCTCCATATCACCATTATAAGAGCCAACCAAATCCCGCTGAATCATCTTGATGGAATGCAGTGCCAATGGATCGGTGTAGTCACAATTAGCAGTAGAAACATAAGCTTCAATGGAATGTGTCATGGCATCCATACCAGTGTGTGCCACCAGTTTTTTCGGCATGGTCTCTGCCAACTCCGGATCCACAATTGCCACATCCGGTGTAATTTCAAAATCCGCAATCGGATATTTGATTCCTTTTTGATAATCCGTAATAATTGAAAATGCTGTTACCTCGGTTGCCGTTCCAGATGTGGAAGAAATCGCACAGAAATGAGCCTTTGTGCGGAGCTTTGGCAATCCAAATACCTTGCACATATCCTCAAAAGTTGTGTCCGGATATTCGTACTTAATCCACATTGCCTTTGCGGCATCAATCGGAGAACCACCACCCATGGCAACAATCCAATCCGGCTCAAACTTCTGCATTGCCTCGGCACCTTTCATCACTGTCTCCACAGACGGATCCGGCTCAATTCCCTCAAATACTTCTACTTCCATACCAGCCTCTTTCAGATAGCCGATCGCCTTATCCAGAAAACCGTTCTTTTTCATGGAACCGCCGCCCACACAAATCATCGCACGCTTTCCCTGAAAATCCTTCAGTGCAGCCAGTGAACCTGCCCCATGGTACAAATCTCTTGGTAACGTAAACCTTGCCATACTTCAAATACCTCTCTTTCTATAAACCTGTCAACACATATCCGAGTATCCGCATTGCAAACTGCAATACCAAACTCATCTACTATTCTAACACTACAAACAAAGGAAAGCAATGACGGATCGCTATTCTTTTACCATGCCATCTTCAATCTGCAAAATATAATCTGCTCCCTTTGCGACTTCCCTATCATGAGTAACAATCAAGCAGGTTTTGTGATAGGTCTGATGTATATCATGCAGTAATTCCATCACTTCCTCACTGGTTTTGTGGTCAAGGTTTCCAGTAGGCTCATCACATAAAATCACAGCCGGATCATTAGCCAGGGCGCGTGCAATCGCTACCCGCTGTTGCTGTCCTCCACTTAACTGAGCCGGTGTATGCTTCTGTCTGTCAGCAATTCCCAGCTGCTCCATCAATCCGTTAATATATTCCTCATCTACTTTTCCGCCAGCAAGCAAAACAGGCAGTACAATATTCTCTTTCACACTCAATTCTTCCAGGAGAGAAAAATTCTGAAACATAAAACCAATTTCCTCCCGTCTGACCTTTGCCAACTGCTTTTCCTTGCATTTGCACAAATCAATATCATGAATATATACTTCTCCGGAAGTGGGAATATCCAAACCTCCCAGACAGTGCATGAGTGTGGATTTTCCACTGCCGCTAGTACCTGTCAGTGCCACAAAGCTTCCTTCTTCTATGGAAATAGTAACATCTTTCAAAGCCTCTACTTTTTGTTCACCAACTTCATATACTTTCTTTAAATGATTCGTCTTTAATGCAATTTCACTCATAAGTAATATCCTCCCTAGAAAGAATCTGTATCAATGGTCTCTGTAATAC
>CAMWKN010000148.1 GCA_947174825.1 uncultured Clostridium sp. | reverse complement strand
CATAATGGCTTTCCGAAACATAGTTTTGTCGGAGCAGAGCAATTTCATTCTGCTCATTTACCACCCCTGCTATGATGCTGGTGGTAAACATGTCCCATAAAGGAATACTACATTTTTCGCAAAATGGAATCATGCCTTCATCGCCAACTTCTTTTTGTATCAATTTGCTTCCGCAATGCGGACAATAAGTAAAATGCATCAAAAAACCTCCCACTATTTCCTTTATTTTTTACAAAAAATCTGGAATTTACCAGTCACGTTCCTGTATAGCATCCTCCACATCCAGATCAATCTGAAACCATTTCAAAATATACTCTACCGTTTCGCCAATACTATCTCTGGCAGCTGTTTCTATCTCGCTGTCATTCTCCTCGAATTCTTCCTGCAAATCATTAATTGCCAAAGTCATTTCATCAAATTGACTCTGTATCTTTTCTAAATCCTGTTCTCCCGTTTCCAGATAAGAAATCACATTTTGTACTAATTCCTTTACCTTATCCACCAGAAAATCCGGAAAATATCCATCTTGATACATATCCGCCAATAATGGATAGTTCTCATCAAACTTTTTCATATCCTGTTCTCACCTTTCTATCATTTGATTCTCTGCTTCTTCCATTTTTCCCAAAATTAATATAGCAGATATTATAACACAAAAAAAGGATATGATAAACTAAATATGCACTGGCTTTTGTTGCGAAAAAATTTATCCCTGCAAATTTGCCGTATATACCTCTTCCACCGGAAATGTAATTTTAACCAGACCTACCTCTGTAAACATCCCGCTGATCTTTTCAAATTCATGCAGTACCAAATCACTGGCTTCATAAAATGCTTCGTCATAATCTTCTCCGGTAAGCGCCACCGTACAATGGGGTGCCCAGCTTTGCGGACAATACCACTCCCAGCCATTTGTATCAAATTCATTTAACTGATCATGGAGCTCACTCTGCAGCTGATACATCTCCCGGTTCATCATCGGAGACAAAAAAATGGTCCTGGTATCATTAAACATTCCAACAGAACCGATATATGCCGGTATCACTTTATGACTATCTGTAAATGCCTGTATTTTCTGAATACATTTCTCTTCCTCCACATCATTGAAACAGCCCAGTGTAAGATGCGGTCTGGTCTTCCAATCCAGAAATTTGGTGCTGATTCCTGCCTCTGCAATTTTCCTTGCCAGAGCAAATATTTTTTCTTCTGTTTCCTGGTCAAAATATAATTCCACTGCATATTTCACCCCAAAATCCTCCTTATTACATTTCATATATTCCACAATATATAACTAGTTGTATTACTTATTGATGACTCCCTCATATTCCATGGAAGGCATTTTACAACTTCCATCCAGTTTTTGAAATTCACCATATCCCACAAAGTGCAAACCACATTTTTTCAATACATTTCCCGAAGCCAGATTTGGTTCACAATGACTGGAAACAAATTTTCTGGCACCAAAGTTTTCATAGACATAATGAATCATCGCCTTTGCCGCTTCCGTGGCATATCCTCTTCCCCAACAATCATATCTTAAATTATAACCAATTCTCCAACATCCCTGCTTCTGCCCTGCCTTAATCGGTTCGATATCACCACTGCCAATTAACACACCATCTGTAATACGTTCAAACCCAAAATGGTATGTATTTGTATCCTGGCAGGCGAAAGCCAGCCACTCTTTTACCTGTTCTATATTGGTATAGGTAAGATAATTCATATATCGCGTAACTCGCTCATCACTAACCCACTCAAATACTTCCTTGGCATCTGTGACAGCCAGTGGACGCAACAATAAGCGTTCCGTTTTGATTGTAATATTGTGCATAATTCCTCTCTCCAACTACTCCTTCCGATATTTCCTCATAATACCCAATTCATAAATTACCATTAATGTGATAACCCAAATCATAGCACCGACTACGGATAGTAAAATAATCGCTGAATCCTGTCCTATCAGTAATGGTATTCCCAACACAATAAAAACAACACCAGCGATACACCATAATTTCCCCATTGCATGATTATATTTCTGGACATCCCAGACTTCACTCATTTTTACATTACTCCAAAAACCGGTGGGTTTTTCCGATCTCCATGCAATTATCCCCATAATAATAAACAGACAGCCAACCATACTCCATATTACAAATCCAATCATAACGTCCCCTCCTTTGTTACATTTTGCAATACTTCATTAACACAATTTTATTTTCATATAGCCACAGGTAAATGGGAAAAAGTCAAATTTTTCTGTGCCAACATGTTCTGCCCCATGTGCTTCATACCACCTTCGCAGTCTGACATTTTCTTCTACAATTCCAAGATTCATCGTAGAACAGCCCATCGCCCTTGCCTGTATACAAGCATGCTCCAAAAGCAGCTGCCCAATTTTCTGATGCCGATATCCCTCCAACACACACAAATGATTCAACTCACATTCCCTGTCATTTTGCCAAAGCAGGGAATAATATCCTACCATTCTCCCCTCCTCAAAGTAAGCATACATCCCTCTCTGTTCCTGTTCCATCTGCTTATCCAGACCTTCTTCCGTGATGGAAAATGCTGTAAATCCAGGTGCATTCTCCACTGTGAAACCAAATTCATCTGCCACAGTCTGAAAACTGTTTCGGATCACAGACACACATTCCCGAAAATCATCTTTATTTATTTTGCGAATCATAAGATCTCCTCCCTGGATAAAACACCCATTCCTAACCCTTGTCCCCTGTTAAAACCCAGTTTACTGATATTTCATACCTTTTGCAACACCCAAATAGTATAAAAAAACAGGACAGAATCGCGTAAAAACGATCCTGCCCTGTTTTTTGGTCTTGTATTTATTTGTCAATAATCTTCATAATATCCGACAATGTAATATCCTGATCCGGACTCTTGCGATCACTCGCAGCTCCCTCTCCATGGGCGTCTTCCATATTATAAACAGATTGTGCCATATTGACAAGACTTGGATATGAATCTTCATAAGTCTCTGTCAGGAACAGATACTTGTTACCTATGCTAATCTCTACCGCATCATTCAAATCCTTCTCTGTATCATCTGTTTGCCCACCCAGCCGCTTAATGCGTATGGTATCTCCATCAATAGAGCCTTTATAAACCTGATCCACAGAGATTTCAAATATCGTATACGGAAGCTCCTCTCCATCTGTCTCAGAGCCTTCTTCCTTCTCCGTTCTGACATCCAATTGTTCATAGCTGATATTTTTTACCGTTCCACTAAAGATTAAATTAGCGGAATCAACCAGCGTATTTGCGTCCTTATGCTCCGGATACTCCGCTGATATCCCCACTGTGCTTTCTTCTGCATGATCTTCCGCATTTGTTGCTGCCGCTTTCTGCGTCTCTGTGGTCTCAGCGCTTTTTGTCGACGAAGCACAGCCGGAAACCAGACACACCATGGATACACTTAAAAGAATACCAAGAAATATTTTCATATCAATCATCCCCCCTCAATATTTATATATAATTAAATGAATTAACAAACAATATGCAGCATTGCCATATAATTGTAATACTGTGAAATACGATTACTTTTTCTTTTTCGGATAGGTTCCGATACATTTTCCACTGTTCCAATCATATGCCCGAATTGATTTTGTAGTCATACTAACCAGATACACCGTATTCCCAATATATAAACCTCTGGCAGAAAACTCATCATCATCTAATTTCACATGCATCTTGCACACAAACCCCTTCTCCTCATCATAAGAATACACATAATACTGCAAATCATCGGTATACACATGCCAGCCATCGAAACCAATTATATTTTTCCCCGGATCAATCATAACAGACTTGTAGTCATGCAATGCTTCTGAATAGTTTATTTTTCTCAGTAATGTCTTGTGAATCTCCTTAACATTGGTAGGATCCGAAATGTCAAACATGGATAATTTTACTGCTTCCCGCTCTCCATCCTTATCCTCCTCTACACCCAGACCAAAAAGAAGATGGTCATTATAGAAGTGCATATACTCGGAAAATCCCGGTATCTTTAGCTTCCCCAGAATTTTCGGGTTCTGAGGATCGGAGAAATCCACAGAAAATAGCGGATCCGTTTCCCGGTAGGTCACGAAGTAACCAATATCCCCCTGAAATCTGGCAGAATATACCCTCTCGTCTTTCGCCAGATTCTCAATGCTACCAATGATTTTCAAATCTTCATCCAACACATAAACTGCATTATCGTCTTTTCCGGTATTATAACTAATACTGCTGATAACCCGGAGATTCCCCTGATACTCATTGATGGCAAAAGTATCCCGAATGGATCCCTTGATCTGCTTGGTCGCTTTCCCCGTAAATTTTCCATTATGGTAAGAAAATTTCGTTAGCTGCGTCTTACTTAAAACACCTTTCTTTTTTACAGAATCCACCCATCTATCTGTTGTAAAATAGATATTTTCTTCCGTCATATGCAGCGTATCCATACCAGACATAATAGAGCGGGCATCTGTAAAATCCTGTGGATCATCCAGTTTCACTGACGTAATCGTGGTAAAGTACTTTTCATTACAGCCATCCGGAATATAGATCTGGGATGCCAGAATTCTCTTTCCATTCAGACAAGGAACCAGATCCTCCTCATCTTTGTCGCCCTTAGCCACATAATCCTCTTCCGGAGCTTCCACCAAACATTCCACATCTCTTTCTAAATATGGACTGCTTCCGGATACGGTATACAAATAGCCATCCTGCAGCCGTGCCTCTTTATATCTTCCAGACTGTATCAATTCCTGGGTTTTCACCGGCTTGGACCGGTCACTGATATCAACAAAAGTAATGCTTGTATCCCCCCCCTGATGGCGGGATACTTTTGCCATCGATGTATAGGAAAGCAAAATCAACTGATCCTCTGCCAAAAAGAATTCTCTGGGGTAATCCTCTCCACAATCATATTTTCCAGTCAGCTCCATGGTACCACCATCAACCTGAACAATATCTATCACACCACTGCCATCTACTTTCTCCCGCAGACGATAGATGTACTTTCCATCGGTGATGACCTGATCTGCCTCCATAATTCCCTCTACCGAAACATTTGTCTTAGAGTGAGATGTGGAAGAAGTACTTGCCGATTTAGCTTTACTCACATTAGCAGTATTTTTTTCTTGCGATGTTACAGAATTATCCGCTCCTGTAGACGCACCATCACTTTCATAATCCACATCATAGTTCTCATATAGGACATCTTTGTCCTTCGTCCCCTGCCTCTTTATGATTTCCTGTAGAACATTCCGAACCTCCTGATAGCTTTTGGCATAGCTCAGTTTTTCCTCCTCTGCCACAGCTTGATCCAGATTCTGCCCTGACACAGCAGAATCCGCCTCTTCGCTAAGATCCGCATTCTCGCTTACCATCATGCGACTCTCCATCTTCTTGGTACCACCACCAGAAAAAGACAACCTGCCAGTGGATACCGACCATGCAATACCACAGCCACACAGTACCAGAAACACTGCAGCTGCTGCACCAAAGCGCTGTATCTTCCTAATCC
>CAMWKN010000147.1 GCA_947174825.1 uncultured Clostridium sp. | reverse complement strand
ACCAGTACCAGGAGGATCAGGGACTCCCCATTGCCTTGAAACAGGAAAACCAGACAGGAGCTGCAAGTATTCTCTGTCAATTAGAAAATGAAGTTCAGGAATTTCAAATAGAAATTGATGAAATAAATCTGAGCGCCAAAGATCTTAAAGGTTTGGTGCTACGGGTTACCGATCCGGAATTAAAGAAAAAAACGGGTGGGATCGTACAGGGGCTTAGTGGTAGTCCGATCTTGCAGAATGGAAAACTAATCGGCGCTGTCACCCATGTATTCGTCAACGATCCCACCAGAGGCTACGGCATCTTTATAGAGCACATGCTGTGAGAAGAATCGCTTTGCGATTCTTCCAGAGTTGACTTAGAGTCACTTGTGCATAGCTAGGCTATGCGTTAGTGACTCTTCAACTCTTCTAGGCACGCATTTTATATTCCAGCCTGATTTTATCAGCGATCAGTGCGATGAACTCGGAATTAGTTGGTTTTCCTTTGCGGTCGCTGACCGTGTAGCCAAAGAGTTCCTCAATGGTGTCCATCTTGCCACGGCTCCAAGCCGTTTCAATGGCATGGCGAATGGCACGTTCCACCCGGCTGGATGTGGTTTTGTGTTTCTTGGCTATGCTGGGATACAGGCGTTTGGTGATGGAGCCTAGTATTTCTACATCATTAACTGACATGATAATAGCATCCCGGAGATATTGGTATCCTTTAATATGTGCCGGCACACCGATTTCGTGAATCATCTGTGTCACATCGGATTCCAGAGAATTACTTTGTCTTCGGTAGTGATTTTCAAAGACCGTGTTGATGACTTTTCCCTCTTGTTCTCCGGTAATGCTGACCGATTTAATTCGGCTCATGACTACCCTGGTGTCAAATGGTTTTAGGATATAGTAGGCGGCGCCCAATGCAAATGCCTGCTCTGTTACGCTTTCCTGGCTTACGGCAGATACAACAATGATTTCCGGCTGATGGGGGAAATCAGGATGTTGGATCCGTCCCATGACTTCCAGTCCATCAATTTTTGGCATAATGAGATCCAACAGTACCACATCCGGCTTGCAGCGTCTGATTTGCATCAATGCATCCTCCCCATCTGCTGCGGTCCCAACCAGTTCCATATCACTTTCTTTCTCTATGGCATCTTTTAGTATACTGACAATTCTTCGGTTGTCATCCACGACTAATACTTTAATTTTTTGCATCCATGCTTCCTTTCTGCCCTGAAATTACATTTATAGATAAGAGGGGCAACTATAGTTTGGAAATTTACTCCCTGTTTTGATTATAGGGATGTCCATTTTTTTGGACAATGTGATTCATCCTTTATAATTCGACATGCATAAGCGAAGGAATACAAAAAAGCAGTTTCTGTTATGTGTTTTTCTTTTTTTCTGCAAGGAATGACAAATGTTTTATAAAAAATTTCAAAAATACTTTTCATAAATATTGATTTACGCTATAATGTTAATTGGAACTGAAAAAAATGTTTGGGGAACCTAAGAATAAAGGAGGTATTCCATGAAAAATGTGTTATTTGTTGCGTCAGAGTGTGTACCATTCATTAAAACCGGTGGTTTGGCAGATGTAGTAGGATCGCTGCCAAAGTATTTCAATAAAAAGGAATATGATGTACGTGTCATGATTCCGAAATATGCATGTATTCCAGAGGAATGGAAGAACCAGATGGTGTATAAGACGCATTTCTATATTGATTTGGCATGGAGAAAGCAGTATGTGGGAATTCTGGAAATGGAATTCGAGGGGATCACATTCTACTTCATTGATAATGAATTTTATTTTGCAGGTTTTCATCCATATGGTAATATTCATGAGGATATTGAGAAATTTGCATTTTTCTGTAAAGCGTCTTTGTCCGCATTGCCTAGTATAGATTTTAAGCCGGACATTATTCACTGCCACGACTGGCAGACAGGTTTGATTCCGGTTTATCTCAAGGATATGTTTTTGGAAAATCCGTTTTTCCATGGAATCAAAACCATTATGACCATACATAACCTGAAGTTCCAGGGCGTATGGGATCTGAAGAAGGTACAGGATATTACGGGCTTAAAGTCTTATTTCTTTACCAGTGATAAATTGGAGGCATATGGAGATGCTAACTACTTAAAGGGTGGTATTGTCTATGCGGACATGGTTACAACGGTTAGTGATTCCTATGCAGAAGAAATCAAGATGCCGTTTTATGGGGAGCGTCTGGATGGTCTGATGCGTGCCAGAAGCAATTCGCTGGTTGGTATTGTCAATGGACTGGATTACAATGAATACAATCCAGAGACAGATCCATTTATTTATCAGCATTATAATGCCAAGAATTTCCGCAAGGAAAAGGTCAAGAATAAACGAGCATTCCAGAAGGAATTAGGATTAGCGGAAGATGATAGAAAGTTCATGATAGGTATCTGCTCCCGTTTGACAGACCAGAAGGGATTCGATCTCATCAATTATGTGATTGAGGAAATTTGTGCGGAAGACACCCAGTTGGTGGTGCTTGGTACAGGTGAAGAGCGCTATGAGAATCTTTTCCGTCATTTTGAATGGAAGTATCATGATAGAGTATCTGCTAATATCTTCTATTCCAATGAGCGTTCTCATAAACTATACGCTTCCTGTGATGCGTTCCTGATGCCATCCCTGTTTGAGCCATGTGGTTTGTCCCAGCTGATGAGTCTGCGTTATGGTACCATTCCGATTGTACGTGAGACCGGTGGTTTGCGGGATACCGTAGAGCCATACAATGAGTATGAGGGATTGGGAACCGGGTTCTCTTTTGCAAACTATAATGCACATGAGATGCTGAATACCATTCGTTATGCAAAAGATGTATACTATAACCATAAGCGGGAATGGAATAAGATGATCGACCGTGGCATGGAGAAAGATTTCTCATGGAATTCATCTGCACAGCGATATGCAGAGATGTATGAGAGATTATAATCAGATGTAGTTGACAAATACTGCCAGGGCATCGAAGGGATTCGGTGTCTTGGCTTTCCTGTTTTATAGAGGAGATATTATGATGTTGTGGTCAAAAGGTATTTTGCCCCCAACTGATGCTGCGAATTGCTAATAATAGGATATGTTAACAGAAAGGAATAGACATGAAGTTACGACTGGATAAACTATTAGCAGAGATAACAGAAGGAAGCCGCAGTGAGGTAAAGCAGTGGATCCGCAGGAATCGGATTTTGGTAGATGGGGAAATTGCGACTCGTCCGGAGATCAAGGTGGATCCGGAAAATCAAGAGATTTGTTTGGATGGGACACCTGTCCGCTATCAACAGTATGAGTACTATATGTTAAACAAACCGCAGGGAGTGGTGTCGGCTACGAGGGATGATAAAAATGACACAGTAATCTCATTAGTTACAGAAAGCAAGAGGCGGGATCTGTTTCCGGTAGGCAGGCTGGATATTGATACCGAGGGTTTGCTGCTGTTGACCAATGATGGAGAACTGGCACATCGTCTTTTGTCTCCCAGGCATCATGTGGATAAAACTTATCTGGTACAGATCGAGGGTGTTTTATCGGAAAGTGATATTGATACTTTGGAGCAGGGAATGGATATTGGGGATGAGAAACGAACCTTGCCGGCAGTAGTAGAGAGTTGCCGTATATTGTCATCTACAGAATCGCAAACTCTATCAGAAACGATAAGCGAAGTTTATTTCACAATACAGGAGGGGCGTTACCATCAGGTCAAGCGAATGTTTGCCGGAATTGGAAAACCAGTGCTTTATCTCAAGAGAATCCGAATGGGGAATTTGAAGCTGGATCCAAAGCTGGCTCCGGGAGAGTATCGTCCATTGACAGAGACAGAAATAAAAGAAATATAATGAAAGGAAATGAGGTTTATGAATAGGAGGAAGAGAGCTTATCTGGTATTGCTGATTGGCTGTTTATTGGTAACAGCTTCCCTTTTATTGCCAGAGACTGTATGCGCCAAAGTCATAACAGAAAAAATAGAGGAAGAAGCTTTGCAACAGGATGAAACCGAACAGGAAAAGAGAACTGGTTTTTATGATGACGGGAAGGGAAACTGCTATTATTACGATGCTGATGGAAATATGGTGACCTCCAGAATGATTCAGGTAAAGAAACAGTGGTATTATTGTACAAAGAGTGGGAAACTGAAGAGAGGGTGGCTGCGTTATAAGGGGAAACGTTATTATTTTTATAAAAACTATAAGATGGCAAGAAATGTCGTATTAAAGGAAAAATACGTAATCAATAAAAAGGGAGAACTGGTGGAAACATTTCACAAAAAGATAGTGGAAGCCAGAAAACTTGCAAAACAATTTGTCGAAAAAATTACCGACAAAAAGATGAGTAAATCCCAAAAGTTATACGCTGCATATAAATATGTCGTGAAAAATACCAGTTATAATGGGGATTCACCATCAGGAAAGAGAAATAAAAAGTGGGGGGCAAAGTGTGCGATGGAAACTCTGCGTAATAAAGCGGGAGAATGTTATGGTTTTTCGGCAGCATTTGTTTACCTTGCAAAGATGATTGGATATGAGAATGCACATCTGTGTATTGGCAGTACGATGTCTGCTAATTATCCGTGGGCACCACATGGATGGGCAGAAATTACCATAAAGGGGAAAAAATATCTGTTTGATCCTGAGATTGAGTTCAAAAATGGAACATGTGGAAAACTGTATAAAAAACAATACCAGGAGGTGTCCCGCAAGTACCGGAAGAGTAAACAGATTTATTAAAAAAATCGGAGATAAATCATATTAAGCATTGACAAATCCATAATTATATGATAGGTTTTAAATGTAGTATTGAAAACTACATAATATAATAGCGGATAACATATAATATGGTTGTGCAATATATATAAATTGCACAGAAAGGATGCGTGATGTCAATGCAGAACCAACCATGGAAACGTTTGAAAGATCCCGGCAGTGCAATTACACATTTTATCGCTTTGTTGATGACTGTGATGGGAGGGATTCCGCTAATATTTAAAGCGGTTATTTTACAAAACCCTTTGCGGCAGTTTTCCGCATTGGTTTATCTAAGCAGCATGATTTTATTATACATGGCAAGTACCATGTATCATAGTTTTGATGTTTCTGAGACGGTTAACCGTCGTCTGAAAAAATTTGATCATATGATGATCTCTGTTCTGATTGCAGGAAGTTATACACCGATTTGCCTGCTTACGCTCTCTCCAAAAGTAGGAATTCCGCTGATATGTCTGGTATGGACCATGGCATTAGGAGGAATCCTGTTAAAGGCTTTATGGGTATATTGTCCGAGGTGGGTGTCTTCTATTCTGTATATTGCTATGGGCTGGACTTGTGTTATTGCTTTTGTGCCACTGATTCATGCTATGCCGATTCAGGGCTTTATCTGGCTGGTGCTTGGCGGTGTTATTTACACTATCGGTGCTGTAATCTATGCCTTGAAACTCCCAATATTCCATAATATGACTAAAAATTTTGGCAATCATGAACTGTTCCATCTCTTTGTAATGGGAGGAAGCGTGTGCCATTTTATCGTTATGTATAGTTA
>CAMWKN010000146.1 GCA_947174825.1 uncultured Clostridium sp. | reverse complement strand
GGTAACGGACTGTCCCGTCCAATGATCGGTATGCATTTCTTCAATCCGGCTGACCGTATGAAATTAGTAGAGGTTATTGCAGGTGTAAATACTCCTGCTGAAACCGTTGATGCCATCAAGAAGATTTCTGAGGAAATTGGCAAGACTCCGGTACAGGTAAATGAGGCTGCCGGATTTGTTGTAAACCGTATTCTGATTCCAATGATCAATGAAGCTGCATTTATCAAAATGGAAGGTGTTTCTGACATTGCTGGTATTGATGCTGCTATGAAGTTAGGTGCAAATCATCCAATGGGACCATTGGAGTTAGGTGATTTCATTGGTCTGGATATCTGCCTGGCAATCATGGACGTTCTGTATAATGAAACAGGCGACAGCAAATATCGTGCTTGCCCACTGCTTCGCAAGATGGTTCGCGGTGGTAATTTAGGTGCAAAGAGCGGCAAGGGATTCTATATTTACAATGCTGATAGAACCAAGACTCCAGTTGACGCTCAGTAAGAGTTGAAGTTTTTCTAACGCAGACGAACACTCTGCGCAAGAAAAACTAAAGTCAACAAGACTTGAAGATTCACTAATACATAGCATGCTATGTATTAGTAAATCTAAATCAAGTCTGGGAAGAACGCAACAAAACAGCGTTCTTCCTGTTCTATAAATTATATTTTAACGAAAGGTGGTAAAAAAGATCATGGACTTTACATTAAGTAAAAAGCATGAGATGGCGAGACAGCTTTTTAAAGAGTTCGCTGAGAATGAAGTAAAGCCTTTGGCTCAGGAAACAGATGAGACAGAGCATTTCCCACAGGTTACCGTGGATAAGATGGGAAAGAGTGGATTCCTGGGAATTCCGGTTCCTAAGGAGTATGGTGGACAGGGAGCTGATATTCTTACATATATCATGTGTGTAGAAGAGCTTTCAAAAGTTTGCGGTACTACAGGTGTAGTAGTATCAGCACATACCTCTCTATGTGTGGATCCAATCCTTACATACGGAACAGAAGAGCAGAAGAAAAAATATCTGCCGGATCTGTGTTCTGGTAAGAAACTGGGTGCATTCGGACTGACCGAGCCAGGTGCCGGTACCGATGCCCAGGGTGTACAGACCAAGGCTGTACAGGATGAGGCAACAGGTGAGTGGATTCTGAACGGATCTAAGTGCTTCATCACAAACGGTGAAGTAGGTGATGTTTACATCATCATCGCTTACACTGACGTGGTTGAGAATAAGCGTGGCAGAAAGGTTAAGAAATTCTCTGCATTTATCGTAGACAAGGGAACACCAGGATTTAGCTTTGGTACCAAGGAGAAGAAGATGGGTATCCGTGGATCTTCTACTTATGAGCTGATTTTCCAGGATTGCCGTATTCCTGCCGATGCAATGTTAGGTCAGAGAGGCAAGGGATTCCCAATTGCTATGCATACTCTGGATGGTGGACGTATTGGTATCGCTGCACAGGCATTAGGTCTGGCTGAGGGCGCTCTGGAGAGAACGATTGAGTATACCAAGGAGAGAAAGCAGTTTGGACGTTCTATTTCTGCACAGCAGAATACACAGTTCCAGCTTGCTAATATGGCAACACAGGTGGAAGCTGCCAAGAATATGGTATACAGTGCTGCATTAAAGAAACAGGAATTTGCTGATGGTGCAAAAGTATCTTATTCCGTAGAAGCTGCTATGGCAAAACTGTTTGCAGCAGAGACTGCTATGGAAGTTACTACCAAGTGTGTTCAGTTGTTTGGTGGTTATGGATACATCAGAGAATATGATGTAGAGCGTATGATGCGTGATGCAAAGATTACAGAGATCTACGAAGGAACCTCTGAGGTACAGCGTATGGTTATCTCTGGTGCATTATTGAGCTAATCTGATGGGATAACATCTGATCTTAAATAGAAACAACGTGAACATCGTTTCAATCGGTTTGAAAGCATACAAGCTGCTTTACAGCTTGGGGATGCATACGAAACGTGAATAAAAAAATAAGACAAGGAGTGACAAAGCCGTGAAAATAGTTGTATGTGTAAAACAGGTTCCGGATACCAAGGGCGGCGTAAAATTTAACCCAGACGGTACTCTGGACAGAGGTGCAATGCTTGCTATCATGAACCCGGACGATAAGGCCGGCTTGGAGGCAGCGTTGAAGTTAAAAGATGAATGTGGCGCAGAAGTCACAGTAATTACCATGGGTCTTCCAAAGGCAGAGGATGTACTGCGTGAGGCTATGGCTATGGGTGCAGACAAGGGTATCCTGGTTACCGATCGTGTATTAGGTGGTGCAGATACTTGGGCAACTTCTACTACTCTTGCAGGTGCTTTGAGAAATATTGACTATGATCTGATTATCACTGGTCGTCAGGCAATTGATGGAGATACTGCACAGGTAGGACCTCAGATTTCTGAGCATCTGGATCTGCCGGTTATCTCTTATGCAAAAGATATCAAGGTAGAGGGAGACAGTGTGATCGTACAGCGTCAGTATGACGACGGATACCATATGGTTAAGGCAAAAATGCCTTGCCTGATTACAGCTCTTTCTGAGTTAAATGAGCCACGTTATATGACACCAGGCGGAATCTTTGATGCTTATGATGCAGAGATTACCGTATGGGGCAGAGCAGATCTGAAAGATGTAGATGATTCTAATCTGGGTCTGGCAGGCTCACCTACCAAGATCGCGAAAGCTTCTGATAAAGTTAGAAAGGGAGCTGGAGAGCAGGTGGCTCCAGATTCACCGGAAGAGGCAGTATCCTATATTATGGGTAAGTTGGCAGAGAAACACGTAATCTAATATAAAAAGGAAAAGTGGTGAATAAAATGGGTTTAGAAGAATATAAGGGTGTCTATGTCTTTGCACAGCAGGTAGACAATGAATTAAGCGGAATCGCTTTTGAATTGCTTGGAAAAGCAAAGGAACTTGCCGCAGATCTTAACACAGATGTTTCAGCAGTCCTGATCGGTTCTGGTGTAAAAGGTCTGGCAGACCAGTTAGCAGAGTATGGTGCAGATAAGGTTATCGTAGTGGATGATCCGGAATTAAAGGATTACCGGACAGAGCCATATGCACATGCACTGTCATCAGTTATTAATGAGTACAAGCCAGAAATCGTATTAGTTGGCGCTACAGCCATCGGACGTGACTTGGGACCTCGTGTATCTGCCCGTGTGGCTACCGGTCTGACAGCAGACTGTACCGTATTGGAGATTGGTGATTTCCCACTCAATCCAATTCCGGGACAAGAGCAGAAGCACAATCAGTTGCTGATGACTCGTCCGGCATTTGGTGGTAACACCATCGCTACGATTGCTTGTCCGGATAACCGTCCACAGATGGCTACCGTACGTCCTGGTGTTATGCAGAAGATTGCTCCAATCTCTGGTGCTAAGGCAGAGGTAATTGAGTATAACCCTGGATTTACTCCGGATAACAAATATGTAGAGATCTTAGAGATCGTGAAAGAATTAAATGACACGGTAGATATCCAGGAAGCTAAGATTCTGGTATCTGGTGGTCGTGGAGTTGGCAGCAAAGAAAACTTCAAGATCTTAGAAGATCTGGCATCTGCTATCGGTGGTACCGTAAGCTGCTCCCGTGCCGTTGTAGATAACGGCTGGATGCCAAAAGAGCTGCAGGTAGGTCAGACAGGTAAGACCGTACGTCCTAACGTATATTTTGCTATCGGTATCTCTGGTGCAATCCAGCATACCGCTGGTATGGAAGAGTCTGACATCATTGTTGCTATTAACAAAGATGAGACTGCTCCAATCTTTGATGTAGCTGATTATGGTATTGTTGGGGATCTGAATAAGATCGTTCCAAAGCTGACAGAAGCATTGAAGAATTACGAGAAATAATTCACTCTGTTATAGATGACAGAATAGTAAAGCGGCTGATGAGATTTCATCAGCCGCTTTTTACTTACAATATTGCAACTTTTGCTGTAAGGATAGTCTGGAATTTCCTTTGACGAAATGGAATATACATGATAGCATAGGTAAGTGTGAATGAAACTTTAATGTTTAAGGGCTTAAGATGGGGGTATATTGAGATGACGGAATTTTTGAAATCAATTTTTTATGGAATCGTAGAAGGAATCACGGAATGGCTTCCTGTCAGCAGCACAGGGCACATGATTATTTTAGACGAAATTCTGCCGATGTCGGTCAGCGAGGCGTTTTGGGAAATGTATCTAGTGGTGGTGCAGTTAGGGGCTATCATGGCGGTGGTATTGCTGTTCTGGGAGCAGCTGTGGCCTTTTACTGTACCAGGAAAAACAACATCTGAAAAAGGAGCTGGGAGCAGATCTCATTCTGAGAAAGCCACAGGATTTTCCAAAGGATGTCCCGCCGTGTTTCAATCGATCTTGCCTTATATCAAAGCAGATACCTGGATAATGTGGTTTAAGATTGTGGTGGCATGTGTACCGGCTGCGGTAGTGGAAATCGTCTGGGGAGATGTGTTAGAAGCGGCATTTTATCATTATCAGGTGGTAGCTGTGATGCTGATTTTGGTGGGAATCGTATTTCTGGTGGTAGAACGCTGGAATCAGAAACAGACAGCAAAAGTTACCACCATTGCAGAGATCACTTATCAGCAGGCATTTCTGATTGGAATGTTCCAATTGATTGCCGCTTTATTTCCAGGGACTTCCCGTTCCGGTGCTACGATTATTGGTGGGCTGATTCTGGGATTATCCAGGACAGTAGCGGCAGAATTTACCTTTTTTCTGGCAGTTCCTGTTATGTTTGGTGCCAGTTTGATGAAAGTGCTGGACTTTGGCTTTCATTTTAGCGGATATGAATTAGGTATGCTGTTAGCTGGCATGTTCACTGCTTTTGTCGTATCTTTAGTGGTGATTCGTTTCTTGTTAAATTATATCAGGAAGCATGATTTTAGACCCTTTGGCTGGTACCGCATTATTTTGGGAATTGTGATCTTGTTATATTTTGGTGTTTGACAGATAAGCCATTTGGGATTAAGATATTGCCATAGATTGTTTGTGCTACAGTGGACTTACGGCGGTGTCTGACTGTTTACACTGGCATGATTGAATATTAGAAACAGCAAATAATAGAAATGAGGGATATGATGGATTTTCGCAAGATAGATGATAACACGGTACAATGTCGTATGACAGAGGAAGAAATGAATGAATATGGTCTTCAGATAGAGGACTTTTTTACCGATCAGGAGAAATCCCGTGATTTTCTGGAGCAGATTGTGGAGATGGCAGAGGAAGAAGTGGGTTATGAAGTGGAGAGCGGTATGGTATCCATGCAGCTTATGCGCATGCCGGATAATTCCCTGACCATTACCTTTACTGATCGTGGAGAGGACGGTTTACAGAGTATGCTGCATCAGATCCAACAGCTTGCCGGAATGATTGACGAAGTGGTAAATGAGGATAATGATGAATCGCAGGATCTGAATGAAGCTTCTGGAAAGAAAGAAAAAGAAGTACATAGCACCAGTGCAGAATTGGATAAAAAGAAACAAAAAGAATACCAGAAACATATGCCGGACACTGAAAAGTCGCAGCGGGAAAAGGAAAAACGCAAACTGAATGCAGCTAAAGTTTATGAATTTCG
>CAMWKN010000145.1 GCA_947174825.1 uncultured Clostridium sp. | reverse complement strand
CTGTGGGACTCTATGAAATCAATCCTTTAGACGACAGCCGTTTCATCAAAAATGGAAAAACCTTATTTGACATATCAGCAAGTTTTGTGAATACAAAGAAACAATGGATTGATCCACAATTAATCGGTGGAGAATTTGCATTCCAACCGGAACAGCTTTTAGCAGGACTGAGTTCTTGCATTCGTTCTGCCGAACAGGATCCTGCCCTCTTTGATCTGACAACACCACTTCATAACATTACTTCCATGGATCCTGAGACCATGCAGATCATTGATGCCAAAATGGTGGCTCCTGTGGCAAATCAGACTCATACAGGGAAGCCGATCCAACCAGCACTGACAATAACTGCCGATCAGAATACATTAGTACAAGGTACGGATTACACCGTTTCCTATCTGAATAATATTGAAGTGGGTACTGCCTATGCCGTTATCACGGGACAAGGCAATTGGATGGGAACCAGCATCAAAATTCCATTTCAGATTGTTGCTGCACCTCAAAAAACAGATGATAAGCAACCGCAACAGACAAATAATACAGGTGGAAACCAGCAAAACCAGAATACACAGAAACAGGACAAGAATGCAACGATAAAACTGACAAAACCTGTGATCAAAAAACTTGTCTCCACCAAGAAAAAAACCTTAAGCATCTCCTTTGCCAAGGTTAAAAATGCCAAAAAATATAAGATCCAGATTGCAACAGATAAAAAATTCAAGAAAAATCGGAAAACAAAAACTGTCACTTCTGCCAAAAAAGTGACTTTCCAGAAATTGCAGTCCGGCAAAAAATATTATGTGCGCATCCAAGCAGTAAACGGCAAGAAACAGAGCAAGAGCAAGTGGAGTAAGGTAAAGAGCAAAAAAGTAAAATAATTCGAAATAACAAAAGTATTGAAAAAGAGCTGCACACAACCGATTTTTTCGGCTGCTGTGCAGCTTTTTTGAATGGTTTATTCCTGATAATCCACTACAACAGTATATTCTTCTATCTGGACCAGCGTCCGGATGCCCCGCATGGCAGCACCAGCCCATTGGAAGTAACCGGCAAACCAATCTCTTCCGCTTCTACCCTGCCACCAAACTTCGCCGTTACTTACGTATTGATGAGATAAGACAATACTGCTGGCTGTAATCCGGTAGTATAGGAATTGACCAGGAAGAATAACGGTTCCTCTGATAGAATCTCCGTACACAACTGTATTAAGGGATGAATTTTTTCTTCAATCTTCCAGATTTCACCTTTAGGACCACGACCATAGGAAGGAGGATCCATGATAATGCCATCGTAATGATTTCCCCTGCGGATTTCCCGTTCCACAAACTTCACACAGTCATCCACCAGCCAACGTATGGGGCGGTCTGACAGATTAGACGCTGCAGCATTCTCTTTCGCCCAGCCCACCATTCCTTTGGATGCATCCACATGGGTTACGCTGGCTCCAGCCGCCGCTGCTGCCAAAGTTGCACCACCGGTATAGGCAAACAGGTTTAATACCCGTATCGGACGGTCTGCCTGCCGAATTTTATCGCCAAACCAGTCCCAGTTAACGGCTTGCTCTGGAAAGAGTCCCGTATGCTTAAACTGAAATGGCTGCAAATGAAAAGTCAGTTCCCGATAATGAATCTGCCACCTCTCAGGTAATCCAAAATTCTCCCACTGTCCACCACCTCGGCTGCTTCGGTGATAGTGACCATGAGGCTGTTTCCAGCCTTTGTTCCGTTTCGGTGTATCCCAAATCACCTGTGGATCCGGTCTGACCAGGATATAATCTCCCCAGCGCTCTAATTTTTCCCCTGCCGAGGTATCAATCACCTCATATTCCTTCCAAGAATCCGCAATCCACATAATCTTTCCTCCTACTGACAATACAACCTGTTCCCCATTAATTCTCTTTCATCCAAAACAGAAACCACTCTTTCTCTTGATAGCAAAGCATCCCCTCATCTTCATTTTCCAATTTATTTTACCTGCAAAATATCCAAAGTATGGGCAGCAGCCCCAAGCAAATCCGGTCTCTCACAAACCGAAAGATGATACTGGATAAACAGATCAAAGGTCTGTTCATCCATAGCATTCAATGTCTGCCTCATATAATTCGCCGGGCCATCCGGTGTCAATATCCGTTCCCGACTAACCCCCACTGTCTCATTGATCTTCTGAATATCCTCCAGACGCACATAATCATACAGATCCTTTGGTGAGGAAACACAGTGGAAATCTTCTTTATCCAGCCTGCCGTCCTCTAGACATTCCTGAACATGTCCATCCCGAAATCCATACAACAATACTCCATATTCATTCATTAGGTATGCCACCAATACTCTGCCTCCCGGTCTGGTGACCCGGACAGCTTCGGACAGCGCCTGGCATTTGTCCTCAAAGCAGTACAGATGGTACATCGGTCCAAAAAGCAAGGTCACATCAAAGCTATTGTCCTCAAAACGGGACAGATCCAAAGCATTCCCCTGATAGGCTTTTACCGCACTTTTCTTGGACTTGAGAATCCCCAGATTATACTTAACTAGTTCCACAGCCGTCACATCATAACCTTCCTCTGCCAAGGCTACACTATAACGTCCGGTACCAGCACCCACATCTAAAATCCTGATTTTCTGGTTCTCTTGATGCAATATCGAAAAATCATCCTTTTCTGACTCGCCACATTTTCCTTTGATGGCTTCCAGACAAAGATGAATATATTTCATGGATGTAACATACTCCACGAAACCATGTCTACGGGATAAGCGTTTCTCTTCGCAAAATTTATTATAATACTGTTCTAACTCTGTCACACTTTCAAACACGCCTGTGGCATGCCCTCCTTACACCATTTTTGTCCATCGGTACATAACATACAATCCGTTCTGCCTAATTACTTACTGCATGGTGAATCTCTTCTGTACTGGCGGTCAACGGCAGAAATGTATATCCCTTTTTCTTGCCATATTGAATAACTTTATCCAACGCATCAATGGTTTTATCATTTTTATAGAAGTCATGCATCAGTACCACACCTGTCTTGTGGCTAGAAATCTCTTTCTTGAAATTGCGAAATACTTCCTTCGCATTTTTTGCACCTCCAGCATCTCCCGAAGACACATTCCAGGCAAAGTAATGATAACCCCAACTATCCAGCTCCTTGGTCAGCTTCGTCATGATCCCCGGATTATAACTGCTTACCATATTGGAGCTGCCTCCTGGAAAACGGGTTAAGGTACACCATACTCCAAATTTCTCAAAAAACAGGTCACGAAGTTTATCCAGATTTTCACGATATGCTTCCTCTGACACATAAATCTCATCATATTTATGCTTATAGCCATGCATTGCCAAAGTATGTCCCTCAGCCAGAACACGTTCTGTCAAATCATAATCTTTCTTTGCCGGTTTTAATTCAAAGAAGGTAGCTTTCACATCATTTTTCTTTAGAATATCCAGTATTTTAGGCGTGGAATAACGGTTTGGTCCGTCATCAAAGGTCAGATAAACAATCTTGTCTGGCTTTTCCACGACAGAAAGCTCCATGCGATATACACCGGCATCGGAAGTTCCGGTAATCACCGCCGAACCAATGCCCTTCGCCTTAACCACACCCTTTTTACTTACTTTTGCTACTGCCTCATCTGTAGAAGTCCATGTATAATCAGAGGGCTTAGACTGGCTGCTAAATTGCAGAGATAACTTTTCCCCCTCCAACATCTGAAATACCGGATACACCATCCCCTGCTTCCCAACCGTTACGCTTGTCTGATACTTTGTCTCACCAGCGCTGATAGTTACTACCGTTTCTCCCTGTGCGACACCAAAAATAGCGCCATCTTCCAATATTTTAACAAGATTCTCATCTCCGCTGGTCACCTGGAATTCCTGCCCATTTTGGCGCAATTCCGCCCCCAGATCCATTGTTTCCCCCAAAGCAATTTCTTGCTGCTCTGGAATATTAACAATCGGAGCATCTGTCACCTGTACCTTCTCGGTTGGAGCAACATCAGCATTCCCAGTAATATCTTTCTTCTGTGATTCCTGCTTTCCCTCACAAGCAGCCAAGGCCAATAACAGGAATGACATGATTCCTGCCATTACCACTGCCCTATGATGCTTTTTTCTACTTACCTTCCTATTTTCATCCATACTGCAAACCTCCTGCGCAAATTTCCTTTTTATCATTAGTATATATGCTGCAAATTTTCTTCTATTTTATACTCATGCCGCGATTCTTTCCTGAAATCACTGTAGCATTTGCCTTGCTTTCTCACATAATCTCTCTAAGCCCTCATAGCTCTCCACCTGATTGACTTCCCTGCGAATCTGGGCAGAATGGGCATAACCGGCAGTGTACCATGCCACATGCTTGCGCATTTCCCGCATTCCCATTAGTTCTCCTTTATACTCCATCTGTAATTTACCATGACGTAGAATCATTGCAATCACCTGATTCACAGAAGGCTTTGCTAGTATTTCTCCTGTTTCCAGATAGGCTTTTATCCTGGCAAACAGCCAGGGATTCCCTCTGGCTCCTCTGGCAAGCATCAAAGCATCGCATCCCGTTTCCTGCTTACAGCGCAGGGCATCCTCCGGTGTGAAAATATCGCCGCTGGCAATGACTGGAATGGATACCGCCTCTTTGACCTGACGAATAATTTCCCAGTCGGCATCTCCACTATAATACTGTTCTCTGGTTCTACCGTGTACGGCAATGGCCGCTGCCCCATTATCCTCTGCTATTCTGGCAAATTCCACCGCATTGACTTGATTCGCTGAAAAACCCTTGCGGAATTTAACCGTAACCGGTTTCTGAATTGCCTCCGCCACCGCCCGTATGATCTTTCCTGCCAGCAAAGGATCTTTCATCAATGCAGATCCCTCTCCATTATTCACTACTTTGGGTACAGGACAGCCCATATTGATATCCAGAATATCAAAATTTCGTTCCTCTATCTGCTTTGCCATCTCTGCCATCAATGCCGGATCAGATCCAAAAAGCTGTAATGCCACTGGACGTTCCTGCTCCTGGATTTGCCATAACTGTTCCGTATTTTTATTGTGATAGTAGATTCCCTTGGCACTAATCATTTCCGTGTACAGCAAATCGGCACCCTGTTCCTTACACAACAACCGAAATGGCAGGTCCGTTACCCCTGCCATTGGTCCCAAAACCAGTTCTCCTGGTATCTCTACCTGTCCTATCCTAAAACCACTCATAATATATACACCCAAGCATCAACGTTTCTGTTTCTGGTAAATCAACTGTAATCCCTTCAAAGTCAAATCACTGTCATAAACCTGAATTTCATCGGTATTGTCTGCTATAATCTTGCCCAATCCTCCGGTAGCCACCACCTTAACATCTGTCAAACCGGATTCTTCCTTGATTTTGCGGATAATATATTCCGTCTGTCCAATGGTGCCGTAAAACAAGCCTGCCTGCATAGAGGACACCGTCTCCTTGGCAATGACCACTCCGGGACTTTTGATCTCAATCTCCGGCAGATTTGCCGTATTATTCCACAGGGCATTGGCTGAAATGCGGATGCCGGGACTAATAACTCCTCCTAGAAATGCACCACTATCCGTAACCAAATCATATGTAG
>CAMWKN010000144.1 GCA_947174825.1 uncultured Clostridium sp. | reverse complement strand
CCCCTGCATGCATGCCACCTAACAGAGCTGTGTGGAGGAGGATGCTGAGCCGGATAAGACAGATTCAAAGGCAACTGCAAAGCAGGATGGGGACAACAAATCAGATCAAAAAAAGGATGCCAAGGGTACCGATATATCGGAAGAAGATAGCAAGAATTCGGCACTCACAGTCAATGATAATGGCGAGGTAGTTGCTTCACAGGAAAATCCGGGGGAAGCTGTGATGGTTTCCAATGTGATTGGATCTGATTATTTTTCGTCTGCAAAATTGTCGAGGGAACAGACCCGGGCGAAAAATAAGGAAACTTTGATGGAAATTGTCAATAATGAGAGCTTGAATTCTGCCGATAAAAAAGCGGCTGTGCAGGAAGTGGCGGAGATTACACAGAATGCTCAGAAAGAAAGCGATGCGGAAATGATGCTGGAGGCAAAAGGTTTTGCCGATGCCATGGTCAGCATTAATGATGGAAAAGCAGATGTGGTGGTGGATGCCGAAAAATTATCGGCAAAAGAGATGGCGCAGATCGTGGATATCGTGAAACGCAAAACCAGTATTTCTGCAGAACAGATTGTGGTTACACCGGTGTCTGTCAAAAAGGAATAAGGGGCAGTGAGGCAGCGTCTGTGATGATGACGGGAAATCCTGTTTGAAATTTTTAGTTTTTGTATCATGGGCAGAGTGTGGTTTGATTATGTTTTTTAAATATAATCAAGCGCATTCTGTCTTTTTAATTTTCTCTGTACGATAAATGGAGAATATGTTATTGTAGAACAGGTACAGTGAGAGAGTGGTAGGAAATCTAAAATGTAACTATGGAGGGATATTATTATGGGATGTTTGGGAAATATAATCTGGCTTATATTTGGTGGTTTTTTGAATGGATTACAGTGGATCATTTCCGGTCTGCTCTGTTGTTGCACTATTATTGGCATTCCTTTGGGGTTGCAATGTTTTAAGTTTGCCTCTATGGGATTCTGTCCCTTTGGAAAAGAAATTGAGTATGGCGGTGGTACCGTATCTATGATTGCCAATATTATCTGGCTGGCGTTTTGCGGAATTCCCATGGCAGTGACAGCAGTGGTTCATGGTTGTCTTTTGTGCATCACGATTATCGGGATTCCTTTTGGATTGCAGTTTTTTAAATTGGCGAAGCTGTCATTGATGCCTTTTGGTGCATCGATTACATATCATAGGGAATCGCAGCAGGAAAAATAGCAGCTGGGCTAATTTTTTGGGGGAAGAAGCCGATATAGATAACAGCTAGGGAGAGCGTTGTATATTCCATGGATGGAATGGATGATACAGCGCTTTTTCTGTTTATAGAAAATTTTGAAAAAGGATTGTTTTTTGACTATGTAATAAATGAGGAGAGGATAGTATGTTAAATGTCAATGATTCTATTTGGCTTCAAGATTATTTGAAGGCTTTGGAAAAAAACTCCCAATCTGTTTCGGAGACAGACTTCCGTCAGACCGTGGAGCAGACCAGAGAAATGAGCATGGAGCAGTTTCAACTGGAATTTTGGGATGAGGTGGCGAAAATTCCTGGGACTCATAACATGTCTCATGTTATGATTAACGTGACCAAAGAGGGATGGGAGAGAATGAAAGAGGATCCGGAGTATCGGGAAAAAATGATGCGTTTGCTTAGACGGGATATGACAGCACCTTTTTGCAGACAGGTATACAGTATCATTACAATTGGCGGTACGGAGGAGGAGTATCGTGCAGAAAGTTGGAGTACCGGCTCTGACAAGAAGGAAGTCGAAGACGATATGGAGCGTCGCAGACAGCGACGAAAGTATTTTCAGAAGCGTTATGAAAAACAGTTGGAAAAGCGTCGTCTAGAACGTAAACGTCTGGAAATAAAACGCTTTGAGGAATACCTGTTAGAGAGAAGCATGCAGGAGAGAAAGCGCCTGGAGCTATTGTATCTGGAAGCGGTAGAGGATTCTCTGTTATATTCCCAAAGATGGTTTTGATGTTGAAGAGAATTCCCAGAGATATTGGGAAAATAATAACAAAAGAGTCAGGTATCACTTCATATGCCTGACTCTTTTGTTTCGTTTACAATGAATTTAGCAAATCCTTTTTGTCCCTTGGTGTTAAGGTGGGTTCCATCTTGGTAAAACCAGCCTGGATGTTTTTTGGCTTCTTTTGCCCAGGCAATGACAGACACATTTTCATTTTTTTTAGCCAGTTTCTGAATGGTCTGGTTGACCTCTTTTTGCCAGGATAATTTTTTACCGTATGCCGTGATCCAGTAAATACGGCGGTTTCTGCCCAGATAATTGATCAATTCCTGTCCGGTTACTTCATTGAATTTCCCGTTGGTGCCTAGAGCGATCAGAACCGTATTGCCCAATTTGCCTTTCTTGTCCAGTTTTTTGGCAACATCCAGACCGTGATATACCTGTCTGGAAATTTTGGCATCAATAACGGCGTTTGGTACTAATTCCTGATAGGCAGGTGACGCTCCCAGAAATACCGAGTCACCAATGACGGATATGATTTCTGTCTGTTGTTCTGCGGCAGAGGAGGTTTCGGACAAAGGGGCTTCGCTTGACTGAAAAGGATTCGTATCGCCAGCAGTTGTTGTGTTGTCGGTTTGTGCTGCCTCCTTCTTACCGCTTTTTTGAGATAGATCGTTTTGCTCCATATCCTCCAATGTATTGGCGTTTTGTTGCAATTCCTGTTCCAGCATGCTTTGATCGGACTCTGGTGCGGTGGCAATACCATAACTGCCTATAATAGTGCATAGAAGGATTAGCAGAATCTTGATACCGCTTATCAACTTTTTATTTTTGAAAAGTTTTGTTTTTTTCATCGGATTCTCCTTTGCTATTTTCGGTGGGCTTTCTGTTTACAGGGCAAATAATGCCAGAGTAACTACCGGGTAATGCCATAGATAGATTTGATAACTTTTTTGCCCCAGTAGATAGAGTAGAGAAGTGTCTGCTTGTTCTGTGACAGTAACCTCCTGATTTTCTAACAGATTAATGACTCCAGCAAAAAACAGGCTGATGAGGAATAAACCGCCCTGATAAAGACCATCATTCTGACCATGGATCAGCAGGAATAATGCACAAAGGTTCAGAAGAAAGCAAAGGAAAACAGCATATATCGTTTGACGGGAAACCGAAAAACGGAGACTTTCATATTGGCTGCGAAGTGCTCCCAGGAACATACCAATCAACAGGGGAAATGCCATGGTGTCTGTGCCGTAATAGACACGGGAGGGATCGCTGCCAGGGATATAGAGGTAAAACATTCTTCCGGCAGAAAGCAGGGCAAGTATTGCAAAGAAAAAGCACATTTTTTTGCCGCCGATAATCTGGCTGCCCTTTTGATAGGTTAAAAATAGGATTGGCCAGAGCAGATAGAACTGGATCTCCACTGCCAGAAACCAGAGATGGGTAAAAGGAGAATTGGAAAAGCTGGAAAAGTAGGAGCTATGCTGTCCAATTTGCCACCAATTGTCATATCCCAGAAAGATACTACAGATTTCCTGGCGTATGCCAATTAACTGTTCGGGATAAAACAGGGTAAGGTAGCAGCATACCCCCATGACCATTATAAAGAGCGATGGCAGAATTCTGGTCATTCGCTTTTTATAATAACTTCTGATTCGGAATTTGCCTTGTTTCCATTGCGTGTCACTGCTGGCAAACATAAGATATCCGGAGAGAACAAAAAACAGAGGAACTCCCAGAAATCCACCCGGAAACAGGGTGGGGAATGCGTGGTAGAGTACGATACCCAATATTCCAATTCCACGTAATACATCCAGACTTTTATTTTTTTGTGGTAATTTTTTTTCTTTCATAGGTTCCTCCGTTTCTTCTGCAACATTACAGCATTCCATTACATTAGTACAAATTCTGTAAGCAATATGATAGATACTGTTTTCCGTCAGATAATAAAGATTTACTCTGTAAACCGATTATAGAACGACAGGTTTATGATGTCAACTTATTTTTGAATAAATTTTTATTTTTAGTTTCCCGAAATATAACGAAAAACGGTTGACGGTTTCGACTGATAAGAGTATAATACGGTTTACAAAGTAAATTGTAATCAACATGTGTATCAAAATCAAAGCCATCAGCATACAGGCTGATGCAGAAATGGAGAACATTGTGAAACAGGAAATTCATGTAACAAACAGTGAGTGGTATCTTATGAACTGTCTGTGGGAGGAATCCCCAAGAACACTGATGCAGCTTGTCCCTTTGCTGAAAGAGCGGGTGGGATGGAGCAAAAGTACCTGTGCCACCATGGTTAGAAGAATGGCAGAGAAGGGCTTAATCGGATATGATGCCCAGGGCAAGACTAAGTACTTTTATGCAAAGGTTGAGAAAGAAGATGTGGTGGTTCAGGAGACCAGAGACTTTTTGCAGCGGATATATGATGGAAGCGTTGGCATGATGATGAGTGCATTACTGCGGCAGAACGATTTATCCGGTGAAGATATCCAGGAGCTGCAGGAGATTCTGGAAGAAGCGCAAAATAAGTACGAGAACGATACTAAGGAAAAGGCTGGCAGTAAGAAAAGAAAGTAGGGAAAGCGATGGTAACTTTTTTGGAATGGATGCTGGAATCCTCCCTGTTAGTATTGATGGTATTGGGAATCCGGAAAATTTTTATGGGGAAAGTCCATTATGCGGCAATCTATTCTTTGTGGATTGTAGTATTGCTGAGGTTTATGATACCAGTCAATTTTATTTCTACACCGGTTAGTGTAGCAAATTTATTTGAGAAATCTTTTTCTGCCTGGGATCAAACAAAAGCAGATGCGCAGAGTGGCGGGTCTGATGGAGTGACTTCGGCAAATCCGACTTCTCTGGAATCTACAGGGCAGCTTTCCCATTCGGAGAAAATTCCTGGTGAAGATACTTTCGGGGTGGAAACAGATAGCAGTGGCAGGGCTTTTTCTGGAACAGAAGCTGTGACAGAAAATGCTGGCTCTGTGTTTGCTATGCTTTCTTCTCTATCTCATTGGTATCCAATATGGCAGTATGGTAAAATCGTGGTTACGGTACTACTGTTACTATGGTTTTTGGCATCCAATGCCAGTTTGTTGCGAAGGATACGGGCAGGTCGTCGCTTTTATGGTCAGAAGGGAAATCTAAAAATCTATACGGTTTCCTGTTTGCAGACACCATGCTTGTATGGTTTTATAGAGCCGGCAATTTATTTGCCGAAATCCCTGCTTACACCGGGAAATAGTAGGTCCGTAAGTGAGGATGAACTGGAGCAGATGATTACCCATGAATATGTACACTATCAGCACAGGGATCATATCTGGGCAATGCTTCGGATGCTGGTGGTATCCATTCATTGGTATAATCCTTTTGTATGGGTTGCAGCATCCTATTCCAAAAAAGATGCGGAGTTGTTTTGTGATGAGACCGTAATTCATATGTTAGGCGAGGAAAATCGTTTCCGTTATGGTAGAATGCTCGTGAGATTGGCGGGTAATGGCAGATGGGGTGATTTTCGCTATTCCATGATGCTGATGAGCAGGAGAGGCAAGGAGATGGAAGGAAGAATCCGGGCAATCAGTGGGAAAAGACGATCTTCCAACTGGATGCTTCTTCCTCTGGGTGCTGCATTAGTGACAGCCATTGCTGTAA
>CAMWKN010000143.1 GCA_947174825.1 uncultured Clostridium sp. | reverse complement strand
ACTGTAATGAATCCGGTTCGCTGCCATAACCTCACTCCTATCTCCATCCTGTACCCAGGTAACATCCGGCTCTAAAAACAAAATGAGATCATAAGAGTTCAGCCTGGCAATTGCCTCTGCCAGATTTGCATTATTCTCGATATTTTCATCCTCCAGAAATCCCATAAAAAATCGGGTAATTAAGCAATCGGTATCTTCAAAAAGGATCTTATTACTCTCAGGGAGCAACCTCATCTCTTTTGCCTTATGTTCTAATAAAATTCTGGTAAAATCTTCGGATAGCATATAGGCATCGGTTCCAGAAAGCTCTGATAATTCTCTGCCTACTTCCTCCAAATAATTGGTATTATAGTAATGGGCAAGATTGATAGTAAGGGTTGATTTTCCCACACTCTCTCCCCCAATCAGCAATACCTTTTTTACAAAATGGGAGCGCACAATCTGAGGCATCCAATCCCAATGTCCATAAAGATCTTGCCGAATGGCAGTGGAATTATACTGATTCCTGGGGAATACGACAAATTCACTGTCTGGATAACATTGATTCCAGAAACTTTTTTCGTCATAATCGCTACCACAGAATACCACATCAATTTTTCTGCCAATCTGTTGTTTAATATAGTCGCAATCCTTTTGCCAATATTCTTCTGTATAAGCAGCTTTATCCGTAAACGGATCTTCCAAAGTCAATATCTTTACATTTCCTAAATGCTTGGTCAACTGATATACCCATCTGATTTTAACTTTTACATCCACATCACTGGAATGATTGCGGTAGGATATCACAATATACAATGTCTCACATAATGCTGCTCCCCGTATCATGCATTCTAAATGCCCCAGATGCAATGGACAAAAAGCACCACCATACATCCCTACTTGATATTCTTTCCCATACATCATAACTCTACCTCCTTTGAAGCGTCCTCTTTCGATTCCTTACTCCACTTCACAAACATGATGACAGCGTTGGCAAGATAGACAGACCACATCATTAACACTGCCACACTTTCCCCACCCGTAAAAAATGCTGCAATCCACATAATAACAGATACAATATCAACAATGATCCAGATAATCCACTGTTCCACAAAACGCTTAATCATTAAAATCTGTGCAATAACAGAAAAAACGGTGCTCATACTGTCAACAATAGGCAAATTGCCGCCTAATTTCTTCAATATGTAACTATATCCCAGCACCCCTGCCACACTGACAATTCCTAACACGATATCCTGTTGCAATGTCATTCGCTTTTTGTAAACTTCATTGTTTTCTTGATTAATATGTTTGCTCCATACGAAAAAACCAAGAAGATTTGTCGGAAAATAGTAAAGCAGATTTAGCATGACATCTCCATAATATTTTGCCTTCCATGCGACAATTGCGTACAATACTACATTGACGGTGCCAAAAATATAATTCGATAATTTACCCATTCCGCATAGGATAACGCATGTCACCCCGGTTAGAGAAGCTAAAATCCCAAGCGCAGTATCTCCCAGATATAAGGATACCCCTAAAATAACACCGTTTGCTAAAAATATCCACACAATCTGCCACAATTTCCAACCTGTAAATTCTCTCATTATCATATTTAACATATTTTTCATAACGCAACAACTCCTCCTTCCTTTCTGTTGTATAGTTATCCGTTCTCGTCTCGTTTGCAAATATTCTTTTTCACTTACTTTCTTTTTGTTATTATCATTATGATGTTAACATAATATCATGCCGTTATAATTTTGTCAATGCAAATATGGAAAAAAACAGGTACAGTTACCAGCTAATGTAACTGTACCTGTTCTCTATTTTTTATAATCCACCAAAGCTCCTCTACGGAATCACTACTTTAATAACTTGAAATCCGTTTCCTTTCGTTCTTCCATATGCATTATGCAGTAGAACAAAATAAGCCTCTGTTCCAGCTGGTGTTCCTTTTGCCGCTGTGATCTTGTAAGTTCCAGGCTCTTTTTTCACTGCCGCCAGAGATACCTTTTTCTGAGCTGCACTAATCTTACCTTCTACCTTGATTCCATTGGTGGCGCTATAAGTGAAACCATCTACACTTGGAATCTTAATAATACTAGTACCATCTGTTCCCTTTTTATCTGGATTGTACAATGTTATAGTCTCTTGAATCCGCGCTGTCGTCTTAGCAGAATCCATAGTTATTGTAGCAACCTTTGTAGTATCATCAATATCAAATTGTGTCGTAGCATCCACAGCACTTAATGTTGACGATTTCACCGGATTGCCAATTATTAACTTAAAGTTAGCTTTCTTTCCATTTTTATCACACACAATTGGAAGAGTTACTGTCAGTTTCTTACCATCTTTTATTTTTAGCTGATCCAGAATGTCATCTGCTGTTTGAATATGGAATAACTGCGGATTAGACCCATCTTTTGTTACTGTAATATACGATGCATACTTAGCCGGTACTGTACAGTTGTAACCAATCTCCTCATTGTCAATAACACGCATTGTGTTTGCTTTTTTGGTAATGGAACCCACTGTTCCCTTCACATATACATCTGTACTACCGCCTGCTGGCATAGTGACAGATGTGTAATTAGTATCTGCGTTCACCGGATTAGCAGAATCATCTGCATACAATCTAACTGCTGCTGGTGCCGTAGAAACATGCACCTTAGTCATAGCATATTCTGTCTGCGCATCCAAACGTTCCTGCTGATCAAAACCATTACTGCACTTAGGATACCATAGTACCCATACATATACATCCCCCTCTGACTTTGGCTTGATGACTACTTTAGATCCGGAAACAGATGCTGTTGCAATAGCCTGTGCTGCTATATCCGGCGTCTTAATCTTGCCTTTCAGATCCAACTCTGGTTTCTGTTCTGTCGTAGTAACCGTTGCAACATATTTTCCACTTACTTTTGCATAATAATATTTTCCTTTTTTAATCCAGGAATTTGTTCTTTTGAAAACAGGATATAATGTCCTAGTCTTGTAATTGGTACTCACACCGTTTATTTTAACAGTACCACCATTTGCATATAACGCTACACCATTTCTGCCAGGACCATCTGTCAATGATGCGTCACCATAAAAATTACGGGAAGAAATACCACTCATTGCACTCTGCAGCATACGGATAGAACGTTTTATGGTCTGTGCCTGTACTGCATTCTTAGCAATAGAAAGTTCTGACTCTATCCTATCCCAAACTTCCTGTCCTGCCACTGCTATGATATCTGTTTCATTTAACGCAGATGCCGCTGCTACCTCTTTCTTTAATTCGTTTTGCTCCGTTGTCTGCGGATTGGTATAAGCATAAATCGCTGCATTCTTCAGGGTTTTCATATCCTTTGAGGTGGAATCTACCCATGTGTCATTCCAACCATTATACGTGTATGTCTGCCCCTTCTTCTCTATACCAGCACCATTTACCTCATATGCCATCCAAGCGGTATCTGTTTTTCCAATCAATCGGATAATAACACTAAAATATTGTCCTGCTTTTAAAGAAATCGGTGATGCTAAATCGATCTGATGATATCCAGCAAGACCCAAATCATCCACTGTGGTTGTTGTACCCTGCTTCGTTCCATCTGTTGGCGATGCCATCTCCGTGTCACTAGTATAAATGGTAACCTCTGCTCCCAAACCATTAGATACTGCCTGCACACCTACAGACTTCAATATCTCAGCCCCATCTGCCTGAAATACATTGGCTGCTGTTACTGCGGTCCCATCACCACCCAGATTCATATATGCCCGCCATGCGTCCCGCACATAATAATATGCTTTGCCATATGCATCGGCACCTTGCATATCAAAGGCAGTAATACAGCGTGTCGGCTGATAAAAGGACATCCAGAAATACCCATCCCTCTTTGCGCCTTCTCCCCAACTCTTTCCCCAACTATTTCTACAGAGCCATGCACCATTTCCTGCTGGTTTTTTCCGGAAATTAGATGCCGCATAGGAATCATCCCAGCCAACAATGGCTACCATATGGTCACTTCCTCTAATACCGGTATACAAGTTGGTTGCACCAGAACTATCGCTTCCATATGGATCACTTTTGTACGACACGGTAACGGCACCATAATTTTGTATCATTGTCTTAACCGTATCTACATTGGCCTCACTATAGTCATACTGATTCAGCGTATTTGTATCACGTAATTTTGCCACAGAAAAAGAACGTAAATCCTCAGAAACTCCTTTCATGGCAGAAGTGGTATCATACCTGGCTGTTGACTCCAGTTCCGGACCTGTTCCCGTTGCCAGCGCGTAAGCAACCTCCGTCTCATTGCCACCTTTAAATGCTTTAGATGGTGTATTAAACTTTCTTCCGTCTCCATAAGCAACATTATTTTTGTCTGTTGCAAATGTGTTGTGCGAAAACCATGCTATATATCTTTCAGACAAATCAATCGTTTTCGCATCCACATCCAATCCTCCAAATGATGTAGAATTTTGCTCCATTTTTTTGATGATATTGGCTTCCATAGCTGCCGTACAGCCAAATGCCCAACAGACTCCCCAGGATCCTTGATTTGTAGGATCTTTTGTCAGATATGGAGATGTATATTTTGCTGGAAGTGAATCGGAAACCGTGTTATTGAAACCAGCTCTTGGATCCTCTACTGCATCTGCCGAATTGATAACATAATCTGCAGCATCACCACTGTCCACATACTCCTCATTAATATACTCACTCTGATCCACTATTTTACCAGCACTGTCAACTATTTTCACACTTTGCAAACCATTCTTTGAATTTTTTCCATCCGGTTTTTCGTATAAAATTTCTGCTTTGCCGGACAAGGTATTTGACACTTTTTTGCAATTTATAGGCTTACTTACTTTCGCTGCCTTTACTGTATCCTTTCCACTGCCAGACTGCAATAATGCTATAGGCGGCATCAGTGTTACTGTCAAAGCTGTTGCCAAAGAAACAGCTAGAGAACGTTTCAAATAAGATCTCCTCTTTTTCATATTGCTACCTCCTTGTAACATTTGTTATCGACTTACTGCTCCTAAGAACAAAGTGTGCTTCGCACATTCTCGCGAATTAACAACAACAAAATGCGAAGCACACTTTGCCGCGCCAGCCAGCGTCACGAAGTGACATCTTCCTTTGCTGGCTGTGCGCATCTTGCCCGGATGGCTTTTTTACTCTATAGAAATAGTCGTGTAACGACTACTTTCCTATAGAGTAAAAAAGGAACGTCACAATATTATGATAGTCGGATCTATATTATGACGCTCCCAAATCAAATATTCTATTCTTCGGTAGAAGTGAAATAAACTTCCTCTTCTTCCACTTCCTGAACAGGAGCAGGTGGCTCCTCCTCTTCCTCTTCATAAATTCCCATTGCTGCCATTCTCTGCTGCTCCATATATGCCTCTGCAGCCTCATCGGAATCCAGCTTAACCGAACGATATCTCTTCATACCAGTTCCAGCAGGAATCAACTTACCAATGATGACATTTTCTTTCAATCCCACTAATGGATCTACTTTTCCTTTGATTGCTGCATCGGTAAGAACCTTGGTGGTCTCCTGGAAAGACGCAGCTGACAGGAAGGAATCCGTTGCCAGCGCTGCCTTGGTAATACCTAACATAACCTGGCTTCCCTCTTGTGGCTCTTTTCCTTCTGCAGTCA
>CAMWKN010000142.1 GCA_947174825.1 uncultured Clostridium sp. | reverse complement strand
TGAAACATATGATGTTTATGCTGAGATTGCAGGATTCGTTAAAAATAATCAGCCGGTACTGCTTCCAATTTCCCATTCAAACTTTAATGCTCAGATAGAAGTGACAATTGATAAGGAAGGGGATTTCATAAGTTCTAAAAAACTGGATAAGGGGGAGGATATCGTTACGATTATCCCGGTGACGGAGGATTCTGCTGCCAGAAGTAGTGGTGTTGCTCCACATCCATTATGCGATAAGCTTTGTTATGTGGCAGGAGACTATACGTTATATACAGGTGATGCAAAGGAAAAATATTATGAGGCATATATGAAACAGCTTCAGGAATGGACTGAATCTGAGGACAAGCATCCTGTGGTGCTATCTGTATATAATTATTTGAAAAAGAAATCACTGATACATGATTTGGTAAAAGACAATACGCTGGAGCTGGATGAAGTTGGTAGACTTACAGATAATATTAAAATACAAGGTTCGGGGCAGACAGGAGCAAATGTGAGGTTTATCGTTTTTGGAAATGATATTCCCTGGGTATGGATGAACCAAGAACTGTATGAGAAGTATGCTAAATATTATCAACAAAAAGCAGGAGATTTAAAGTTATGTTATGCAACCGGAGGACTAGAATCATGTACGGAGAAACATCCTTCCAAGATACGTAATAGCGGAGATAAAGCAAAACTGATTTCGGGAAATGACGAATCAGGATTTACTTATCGGGGAAGATTTACTCAGAAAGACCAAGCGGTTTCTATTGGATATGCAGTATCACAAAAAGCTCATAATGCTTTAAAATGGCTTATTCAAAAACAGGGATATACAAGGGATGGCTCAGCCATTGTCTGTTGGATGACAAACAGGGATATGCAGATTCCGGATATGATGGAGAATTCTATTAATGCTTATCAGGATGTGAGTGGATTTGATTTTGATGATATAGATGGATTTCAAACAGAAAATGTCAGACCTGACACTGGAAAATATTTTGCAGAGCAATTTAATCATGCAGTCAGTGGATATGCCGGGAAGATTAAAGAGGATGACAGAATAGCACTGATAGCACTTGATGCAGCTACTACAGGACGTCTTTCAATTACATATTATGATGAGATGGGTGCAAAACAGTATATGGATGCTTTGTTGCACTGGCAACAACACTGTGCATGGAGACGTTCTGTTCAGGTGGGAAGTGGAGAGGAGGATAAAAAGAGGATTACATGTGAATGCTCACCAGCACCAAGGGATATGGCACTTGCAGCATTTGGGACACAGAGGTCAAAATGGTTGGAAGCTGACAGTAAACTTCTTAGGACAATGGTAAACCGATTGCTTCCCTGTATAACGAAACCAGAAGTGAAAATTCCAGTGGATTTCATCAGAGCTGCAGCAAGAAGGGCGTCTATGCCGCAATCTATGAGTGAGTTTGTATGGTACAATGACGTGCTGTGTGTTGTATGTGCGATGATTCGATTTAACTACGAGAGAGGAGGTAGGACGATGAACACTTTTCTGGAGGATAATGTGGGTGACCGTAATGTTTTATTTGGCAGACTGTTAGCAGTATATGACTATATGGAACAGCGAGCTATGTATGAACGCAATGAAAATGGAAAACGAAAGGAAGGGCGTACGACAAATGCAAAACGCTACTGGAATGTCTACAGCAGCAGACCAGCAAAAACATTGAAAACAATTAGACAGAATCTGATTCCTTATGAGAGGAGATTATCGGATTTTGAGTTAAAGAAGTTTGAAGAGTGGACAGGAGAAATTATGGAACATCTTGCCGGAACAGGGTTTGATAATAAGCCGTTGTCGGAGTTGTATTTGCCAGGATATTACCTGCAGACAGAGTATATGAAAGCTGCATTTCGTAAAAAAGAGCAGTAGACAATCATATAATCATCAATGATTGTATGGATTCTTTTGGATAAAATATAACAGTTAAGGAGAGAGAAAAATGGGTAAATTTACAAACAAGATTGATTTTGAGCTTTTAGTGATGGTGAAAAACGCAAACCCTAACGGAGATCCTCTGAACGGGAACAGACCTCGTGAAACCTATGATGGTTTTGGGGAAATATCAGATGTATGTATTAAGAGGAAAATCAGAAACAGGCTACAGGATATGGGAGAAAATATCTTTGTGCAGAGTGATGAGCGTTCTGATGATGAGTGCAGGAGTCTTTCAGACAGGGCGAAAAAGAATGAGGCTATGCAGAAAGCACAGAAGGATAAGGACAAAGATTCATATGCGAAAGTGGCTTGTGAGACATGGATTGATGTACGAAGTTTTGGACAGGTATTTGCGTTTAAGGATGGTAATGTATCTGTCGGTGTTAGAGGACCAGTATCGGTACATTCTGCCTTTAGTGTACTGCCAGTTTCTATTGATAGCATGCAAATAACGAAAAGTGTTAATAGTGAGACAAAAGATAAAAAGTCTTCTGATACAATGGGAATGAAGCATAAAGTACATTCTGCATTGTATGTAGTAAAGGGAAGTATTAACCATCAACTAGCGGAAAAGACGGGCTTTAGTGATGAAGATGCAGAGAAGATTAAAGAGGCTTTGAGAACTTTGTTTGTCAATGATAGTTCATCGGCAAGACCTGATGGCAGTATGGAGGTGTGTAAAGTATATTGGTGGAGGCATAATTGTCCTATGGGGCAGTATTCATCTGCAAAAGTTCACAGATTGGTAAAAATTACAGCGAAAGTAGATGATCCGAAGGAATTTGAGGATTATGAGATAGTTATTGATTCGTTGCCGGATTTGGCACTTGAAGAAATAGAAGGGATTTAGCCATGTATGCAGAAGAGGATTATCTGATGCTTTCGGGAATTCAGCATTTTGCCTTTTGCAGAAGACAATGGGCATTGATACATATTGAGCAGCAGTGGGCAGAGAATTACAGGACAACCGCTGGAGAACTGATGCACAAAAAGGCACATGATGAGGGCGCGTTTGAAAAGAGGGGAGATTTGTTGATTGTCAGGGGAATGCGTATTGCTTCACATGAGTTGGGATTGAGTGGGCAGTGTGACGTAGTCGAATTCCATCAGGATGAAAGAGGCATTGAGCTGTTTGGATATGCCGGAAAATGGCGTCCTGTGCCGATTGAGTATAAACATGGAATCCCCAAGGAGAATGACGCAGATGAATTACAACTCTGTGCACAGGCCATTTGTTTAGAAGAGATGTTTCAGACAGATATACCAGAAGGATTTTTGTATTATGGTGAGAACAGAAGAAGGAGTAAAGTAGAATTTTCCGAAGATTTGTGCGGTAAAGTAAGGAACACAGCAGGAGAAATGCATGACATGTTTAGAAGAGGGCATACTCCTGTTGTGAAGTCTGCAAAACGGTGTAAGGCATGTTCTTTGGAAAATCTGTGCCTACCCAAAATGCAAAGGACACCAGATGTTAGAAAATATATTGAGCAGAACATTTATTGTGGTGATTAACTTTCCAGATGACATGTAGGAGGCCAATATGCGAAAATTATTAAACACATTATATGTAATGACGGAAAGCTGTTATTTAATGTTAGATGGTGAAAATATTGTTATACAAAATGGTGAAAAAATTCTTGGCAGATTTCCGCTTCATACTTTAGAAAATGTGGTTTGTTTTACCTATAAAGGGGCGTCTCCCGCACTTATGGGAGCATGTGCAGAACGGAAAATTGGAATGAGTTTCTTTTCACCCAGGGGAAAATTTCTTGCCAGAACAATCGGAAAAGAATATGGGAATGTGCTTTTGCGAAAGGAACAGTATCGTATTTCTGATGATGAATATAGAAGTGTTTTATACGCTAAAAACATGATTATAGGAAAAATTTTTAATAGTAGATGGAGTGTGGAGCGAACTTTGCGTGATCATGCATATCGCGTAGATGCAGATAGATTGAAACAAATTTCAAGTGCATTGTATGATTCTTTACAAAAAATTAAAGCTGTGTCTGCGCTTGATAAGTTACGTGGAGTAGAGGGAAAGGCAGCAGAACAATATTTTTCAATATTTGGCGAGTTGATTTTAAATCAGAAAGAGGATTTTCTTTTTACAACGAGAAATCGAAGACCGCCGCTTGATAATATAAATGCAGCTCTATCATTTACTTATACGGTTTTGACGGGTGAATGTGTAAATGCGTTGTGCAGTGTTGGTCTTGATTCATATGTGTGTTTTATGCACAGAGACAGACCAGGAAGGACTTCATTGGCGCTTGATTTGGTTGAAGAACTACGACCAATTATGGCCGACAGGTTTATTTTGACATTAGTCAATACAAAGGTACTTAGGGCATCTCATTTTGAAAAGCAACAGGATCGTGCTGTTTTATTGAATGAAGAGGGGAGAAAAGTATTTTTTAATGCATGGCAGAACCGTAAAAAAGAAAAAATCACCCATCCATTTCTGAAGGAAAAGATTGAATGGGGGTTGGTTCCATACATACAGGCGCTTTTGTTGGCTCGGACGATTAGAGGTGATATAGAGGAATATCCACCATTTTTATGGAAGTAGGTGATTATTATATTGATATTGATTACGTATGATGTCTCGACCCAGGATGCTGCGGGACGAAAAAGACTTAGAAAGGTTGCCAAGGAATGTGTAAACTATGGACAAAGGGTACAGAATTCAGTATTTGAATGTATTTTGGATTCTTCGCAGTTATTAATCGTAAAAGATAGATTGGTGTCTATGATTGATCCCAAGAAGGATAGTTTGCGATTTTATAACTTGGGCAACAAGTATCAGACAAAGGTAGAACATTTTGGTATTAAGGAATCTTATGAAGCAGAGGGAACATTAATAATATAGTGGTGCGAATCATAAATAAACATTATATATTTAAGGGGTTCGCACCATAAATAAGGGTATAAAATGGGCGTGTGAGTTATTAATGAAATAGGACAGTATACATTTTTGGTAGTATTGTCCAAACAAAAATCCGTATTTCTTATTAAATTCGTGATTTTTGCTGTCGCTCCCCGCAAGGGGAGTGTGGATTGAAATTGTTATTGTACATAGTCGGCTTGTTATGTGGATGAGTCGCTCCCCGCAAGGGGAGTGTGGATTGAAATCGTAAATATGCGGTCACACTACGAGAATCAGTCGTCGCTCCCCGCAAGGGGAGTGTGGATTGAAATAACAGAAATGGAGCAGCAGGAGAACCGGTTACAGTCGCTCCCCGCAAGGGGAGTGTGGATTGAAATTAGTAATTTCTCATACTTTTCATATGTTGCTAAAGTCGCTCCCCGCAAGGGGAGTGTGGATTGAAATATCTTCTTCTAATAAGAAAACGACAAAGTAAAACGTCGCTCCCCGCAAGGGGAGTGTGGATTGAAATAAAGCGTATTAACGCACAGGAAACCGTAAACAAAAGTCGCTCCCCGCAAGGGGAGTGTGGATTGAAATTCTTTTATTGTAGGAATACGGAATAAGCTGAACAAGGTCGCTCCCCGCAAGGGGAGTGTGGATTGAAATTTATATTGATCCATATTTCCCCCATCCGAACATTCGTCGCTCCCCGCAAGGGGAGTGTGGATTGAAATCTTTAATGTCAGAAAATTATGGAAAGCAGATTGGGTCGCTCCCCGCAAGGGGAGTGTGGATTGAAATCGTGGATGATGCTTATGGGTATATCAC
>CAMWKN010000141.1 GCA_947174825.1 uncultured Clostridium sp. | reverse complement strand
TGGTTTCCCCCCGTTCCATCTGCATTCGTCCCCCCCGTTAAAGAGTATCTGTTTTCCAGATGGTTGGTCAGAGTCAGAGTGCAGTCGGGTCCAGATTCCTCCTTCAGCTTGATTTCCACCTGATCAATTTCCAAACCGCCCTGTTCATCACTGTCGTTGTAGACGATAAAGCTGTCTCCATCCTGCAGTTCCACATCAATTCCCTGTATTCCACTGTATCCATAAGGGGCATTGCAGGTGGCAGACAATTCTGCACCCACGATTTTGCCCGTGACACGGATCCATTCCACATGGATCTGGCAGTAGAAATAGGTATCCTCATAGCCCTTCTGGAAGAAGCGTAGGAAATGATAGCCGTCCCGTCTCTCTAGCCAGGATTTGAGAAATGCCAGTTCTGTCCGGGAAAATTCCATATCACTTGCCACCTCAGGATCTTTCCCAATCTGGAAGTTTAGCGTCATGGTCTGCTCCCTGCTGTATCCGTGGAAGTGCAGACGGTCAGAGCGTGCCGTCCGTGTGGTGATGAAACTGACTTCATCCCCAAGGGATGCCACACCATCGTTGTTAAATCCGTCAAAATCCATTATGCAGATTCCCACATCCCGGGAATCTACACCATTAAATTCAAATGATTCTGCATACATAGTATCTCCTCCTTTATGCTCTGCACCAGTGTTTTAGCTTGATCCACAGGACCATCAGCTGATATTTCCAGTAAATGTGTCTGTGCATCAGCCGATTGCGGTGCAGATCATGGTATAGCTGGATCAGATCGTCATTGATGTTTTCAAAGCGATCCAGGGATTGGTCTATTTTACTAGCATATTCCTGGGTGGGGATTTTGTTTCTTAATTCCCGATTCTGTTTGCGCAGGGTCTCATTTTGTTTTTCCAGACGTTTGAGTTTTCTAAGATTTGTTTGCATAGTTTGCTCTCCTTTCTAAAAGTGCCACAATGAACCTGGCAGATATGGAGAAATGCCAGGTTCATTATGGCACGGGGTTAAAAGTTTCCGAGTTTGTTGCTCATGACGCTATTTAATTGGCTGGATACACCGCTGCTGACTTCCCGTAGGACTCTAGGATTGTGTAAGGTCTGAATGAAGGAATCGGCATCCATGACATGGCTGCCGTCCAGATGGATGTCCACATTGCGCACAGTTGTAGCGTTGGCAGCAGGGGAGTGGTGTGTTGGTACCGGGTTGCCTGGCAGAGATGCGACAGAATTAGCAACCATGTTCAGTGGGATCAGATTCTCAGTGAGTTTCTGGAACTGTTCTGTCTGGGCAGGAGTCAGTACGCTTTCGCCGCGCTTCAAGGTAGCCCAACCATCGTCGCCGTTGGCAAGAGCGATTTTGTTAAGTTTAGAAGCCACACCACCTTTTGAGAAACCAAGCTCCTTCATTTTATTTACGACTTTGGTTAATGAATTCTTATCAGAAGAGTCGCCAGTTATATTCATACTGGTATGTTCGCTAAGGTATTCTAAAAGGGCATCTTCCTCGTCAGGGTCAAGCATCTTGTTATACTTAGGATAAATATACTGATTTAATGGATCCCAACTCATTCTGGATTCGCAACCGTTAAAAGAAGAAGACGCATAATTAAGAAAATATATTATTGCCCAGTATATATCTTCCAGTTCTTTATTATAACGTTCGCCAGCTATTTTTTGTGCGCCATATTGTGGTGAGGTAGGATGAAAGGTAGGATATTTTTTAGCCAGGTTAGTATTCCCAGAAACAGCATTACTGATATCTTTGCCAGTGTTTGCGACATCTTTTTCTGGAATATCAACTTTTTCTCCATTTACGCTTACACCGACGACAGATCCAGGATTATTATTATTGTCTATGATAATATCTATCTTATTGCCTTTATCATCTGTATATTTATAGTGAGTATTTCCGTCTTCGTCTTCGCTGGTGTCTACTTTTCCGGCATAATCAATGCTGTTTAATGCTTTGGTCAATCCATCCATAGAAGTACCAAGATTACTAATAGCTTTAGATTCATCAAATGCTCCTTGGATAGATTTTTTAATTTCATCCAGATTATCTAATACTGCGCTTTTCATCCCTTTGCAAATATCAGATACACTCATCTCTGATACATTTGCAATAAACTCTTGAAAATCATCAGATACTTTATCCAGCATTTCTTCCTGATCCTGGATATATTTGTCATATTCCATATCTTTCAGGTTCTGCTGTTCGTCCTCCAACTCTAGCTGTAGTTTCTGGATTCTGGCTCGTGCTTCCTCCGTATCGCTGCCCTGCAAAGCGGCAAGCTGTTTTTCTATGGACGCAATGGATTTTAACTGACTTACTATTTTCTTGTTGTAATCATAGAGGTCTTTTTTTGCCTGTAAAGCATCTTTATACTTAGAAATGCTTTCGCCTAATGCATCAGCTAATGAATTAAGGCTGTCAATCACTGCGTTTTTAATAGACTTACCTAAATCATAATTTGCACTCTCTAAATCATGTATCTGTTGGAGTAGTGCGTCAATCTCTTCAGAAATCTGATCTCCATCACCAGTATATTTTCCACTATTAAGCTGTCTCTGTTTCTCTGCTATCTGATCATAAAGATTACTGATTTGTCCTGCATTATTTGATATTTGACCAAAATCAAGTGCTATGTTGGATAGACCTTCCATCGTCAGACCGCCAATCTCTTTATCTGAAAATGTGAAGTCGCTATGGGAGAGTATAGTCTGCATATATTCCAAGTCATTTGCAATATATTCAAGCATCTTCTTCAGTCGTTCAAACTTACCCAAATTAATATCATTGATTGCCTGTTGTGATTCTGCAATTGCCTGTTGAAATCCCCAGGCTGCCTGTTTCTCAGATTCTAACTCCCTCTCAGCCTCTTTTAATGCATTTCCCGTAAGATTTGGAAGCTGTTCTGAAATACGCTCAATTTCATCAATAGACTTCTGGTAGCTTTCTTTGTCCAGTGCAATCTGCATTTTATATAAATCAGTACCGATACCATATCCATTTGCCTGTAATGCAGCAATCTGGGCATCGATGGTTGATTTCCTGGCATTGTTCATACCGATAATCAGATCATATTCTTCCCGGATGTTGTCAATCTGCCTTTGGTAGGATTCCTCGATTTTTTGTTCTAGTTCCAGACTAAGTCGTTCCTGTTCTACCTTATCTTCATTTTCTATTGCTATCTGCATTTCGTAGTCATATTGAGCTTTGAGATGTTTACGGCTTTCTACTTCAAACTGATTTTTCTTCTCGGCAGAGTTGGCATTAGCTTCCTTTTGCTGGTTTAATGCATACTGGGCAGATTCTTCGTCAGCCAGATTCTGGAGTTTTAGTACAGTCTGTTCCCGCTGGGTAGCCTTCCATTCTGCATCTTCTTTGGCAAGAGCGACGTCAAGTTCTGTAGGATCTGTGATGTCATTTCGCAGCTTGTCTTTGTTTAGTTTATAGATTTCTTTCTGCTGTTGCAGCTGTGCATCAATGTTTTGGTTTTTGGTTTCTGCTGAAGTTAAATTGGCGTATTCTGCTGTCAGCCGGTCGTTCTGATTGTTGGCGGCATCAATGTCTAACTGGATGCTCTTGGAACGTTCTTCCCGGATGGCTGTGGCGTTTTCTTCCAGTGCTTTTTGCTGGTTTTCCTGTGCTTTTGTTAATGCATCCCCAGCAATTTCTGCTGCGTCAATGGAATTATTGTAAGCTACCAGTTTCTTATATAGTTCTGGCAACATAACCTGGGTTCCACTTAAGTGGTTATCAGGAATCTTTTCTCCCTTTGATATATAGGACTGGATCTCCTTCATGGTTGACTCATTCAAGCCTTCTTTTTTCATTTGCGACGTTACCGCTGTTCCTGCTTTGGAAACATTGCGGTTTGCTGCGCCCACATCTTTCTGGGCGGAATTTACATTATCAGCATATGCAATGTTATCGCTGTTATATGAGGCGATATTTTTCTGGATCAGGCTTTTCTTGCCAGCATTATCTGCATTTTCATAGGCAGCATTGTTGTAGTCACGCTTGTTTGCATTTTCATCCAGCTGATATTGTAAAATTCGTTCCCTGGTGTCTGCAATTTCTTTCCATTTCTGGGCAAGGAGAGTAGCAGCCTTGACGGAGTCTTCCTCCAGATCTGCAATTTTAATCTGCTGATCATAGGATTTTTTGATATAGCTGAGTTTGTCTTTTTCCAGCGTATTCTTTGCTTTGGCTGTGGCTGCAGTGTCAATCCGGGCATCGTAGCTGTTGCCCACGGAGTCGTAGTAGTCCACCCAGTTCTGGCGTTTTTGGATTTTTAATTCCTGTTTGGTTTTGAGAGCATCTTGTCTGTTTTTCCGGGCAGTCTGGTATTTATCCCAATAGTTCTGGTATTCCTCAATGGCATTGGCAGTTTTTTCGTCATACGCTTTAATCCACTGTTTCTTGGAACCTTTGATCTGACCGTTCTGGATCTGCTGCTTTAATTTTTTTCCTTTCTTGCCTGTTAATTTAGCTTTGTCATTATCGTTTGCATCTTTATCAGACCTGGCGGATTTTTTTGCCTTTGCCTTATAAATCTTTTCCTGTTTTTTATAAGTATTTATAAGTGCATTGGTCTTTTTGATTTCCTTATCAATAATGCTGTTTTTATTCTGTACGCTGAAAACATTTTCAATTTTGGCTTTGAGGAAATCCAGTTTGTTTGTTAACACGGATATTCGGCGATCCAACCAGTCGAAGGAGCGTTTGGTTTCCTTGGGAGTTGTATTGTTGTTATTGTTGTTGGTGTTATTTGATCCGGCAGGGGATTTTGGATGATAGCCGGATACATTGATCTTGCCTTGCAGTTTTGCCAGTTTTCCAGCGATTTTTTTCGTGGTTTCTTGTTTGGTATTTTCATAATCTTTTCCCGCGTTGTCCATATTTTGCTTGGATGTGGAAACGTCCTTTGCATTCTGGGTTAGGATAGTTGTATCTGCTGTACCGTTGGCAACGGCACGTTCTACAGGCATACCAAGTTTGTCAAAATCATTCTGCTGTTTCTCAACGCTGTTATTGTATTCCTGGACAAACTGATTGTATGCTTCCTCCTTTTGCTCTAGTTGGGTAATCCAATTGGCAAGGTCGTCGCCGTACTGGCTGCCAAATTTTGCGACGAGAGTTGCATTATCTTCTCCCAGTACAGATGCCAGCTCCGTATAATTGGCATTTTTTGCCTGTAATGCAGCAATAAAGTTATTGACATCTGCTTCGTTGTTGTTAGAAAGATATTGCAGGATTTCATCGGATGCTCCTTGGATGAGAGGTTTGTTTTCCTCCATGGAATTCATATAGGAATTAACCAGATTTTCGGCATTTCCAATTCCGGCTTGCTGTAGATTAGCAATGATTTCATTTTTGTTTTGACTGGTGGCATCATCAAGAATATTTTGACTTTGCAGGTATTCCGAGACGATCTGGTCAAAGGCGTTCTGGATTTTCTGTGTACCACTTTTTGGATCGCCGACAATCTGGCTGAATACATCGTAGCCTTCCAAACTTTTGAATGCATCTGGCAGGGAATTTAGGGTTTCTGCTGATACGAATTTGTTTTCCTGAAATTCTTCAAAGGCACTGCCAAGACCAGATAATCCTTGTGAAAATGCGGCTAGTTTTTCCCGGGTGGCCAGCATATTTTGAATTTTTTCTGTCGCTTCTTCTGCCCCTATGC
>CAMWKN010000140.1 GCA_947174825.1 uncultured Clostridium sp. | reverse complement strand
ATCCGTACCCTGGGTTGCCTTGATATAGACGATACGGATTCCATCTGCTTTTACCTGTTCAAAATCAATTTTACCTGCCCAGTGGCTTACATCAATTCCCTGTAGTGTAGATTTTCTATTCATATTCCTTATTCCTCCTGTTGTTCTTCTATAAATAGGATATGCCAGCTTATGGAAAGGGTGCAGATGAATAGACTTTGTTTGTATGGCATGGTATACTTTATAAAAAACATAAGTCCAGTGGTTTATAATACATACTGTTATATACGGGCATCTTTTTATTAGAAAGGCGAGGAAATTATGAAGAAAATTATCGCAGCTGTTACAGCAGTAATTATTTGTATTATATGTATCGGTTTCGTTTTGATTTATCCAAGCCTCTATGAAAAAAAGGCAAAGACGGCAGTGGATCCAGAGTTACAAAATGGACTGAAAAAAGTAAGTTCAGCGAATATTGGAGTAATTACGGTCACAGAGGAGGAAGGAATGACGGGATATAGTGCTGGTGCCAGCGGAGTCATCTTTGAACGACAGGATAGGATTTATTATGCCATAACGGCATATCATGTGGTGGCAAAGCAGGATGGCTGCCTGGTCTTGACAGCATCCACGGAAACATTTCGGGAATATTACTCTGGTACGGGGCATGGTTCTGTGGAGGAATATTATAGTCGTCTTCCTAGAGCGAATATCGAATATGTATCAGAGGAATCTGATTTGGCAATTATCCGTTTTGAATCGGATCGGGAACTGGATGTAGCTTCTGTATCCACTGATGTACCGACAAAAAAGGATCGTATTGTGACAGTTGGTACACAGGAAGGTGATTTTTTTACAGTTACCTATGGAAAAATCCTTTCGGACAAACTGATTAATTTTGCGGCAAACGATGAATACAGAGAAAATAAGGTTATGAAACATAGTGCCTATGTTACATATGGAAACAGTGGAGGGGCTGTTTTTGATACGAATATGCAGATTATTGGTATGAATATTGGTGGTGGAACGGATGTTTTTGGAAGGTTTCGATATGGAGCTATGATACCTTGTGACCAGATACAGAAATCCATCTCTGCATTTTGTGAGGAATCAGAAATCTTTTCATAAAATGATTTAGGAGTGATTTTCTAATTTTGTGGTCGAAATAGATAGAAAGATTTTCCTGTTGGTGAAATTTAGAAAAATTAAGAAAATACAAGGTTTTGTTTGACAAATTACGATAAAGGTGCTATTCTCTTTGTAATAACTTTGTAATAATTCTGTAAAGAATAAAAAGCAGATATTAAAATGGGGCTGCATGGGGAAGAATAATACGAGAAAACTTGCGAATGAAGATGCCGTAATATGGCGGAATGGAGAAGAACATGGACAAAGGAAAAGTTTTGACATTAGCAGGGTTTGCATTGGCATCTGCTGTGGTAGTTGCCTTGGGACATGCTACTTCCAGTCAGGGAAATAGCGCAGCATTAAATGAAGAACCCATTGCTGGTGTAGTGGTGGCATTTAATGAGTTTTGTGATAATAAAATACCGGAGTTCACGGGAGAAGCAGAGAATAATGTAAATGAAGATACGACAGCGGTAGAAACTGTTTCTCAGAGTGAAATGGCACAGACTGTAGAGGATACGAATGCTGTACAGCCTGCCGCTGCAGGGGCAATAGATAGTAATGCAGCAGATACGAATGCTGCTGGCAAAACTGCCTTACAGGCAGATAAAAAACAGACGCCGGCGGCAACAAAAGCACCAGAATTCAAATTAAATCTGGTCTATGATCGTCTGGGTGTGGTACAGGTCAAAAATTATTTAAATGTTCGTAAAAAGCCAAGTGAGGATTCGGAAATTGTTGGTAAAATGACCAATAATTCCGGATGTAATGTATATTCTATTAAAAATGGCTGGGCAAAGATTGTGTCTGGTAAGGTACGGGGTTATGTGAAAGCAGAGTACCTGATTACGGACAAAAAGGCAGAAGCAAAGGCAAAAGAGGTGGCTACCCGCCGGGTTACTGTTACTACAGAGACTTTGAATGTACGTTATCTGCCGTCTATTGATGCTAATGTGTACGATCAAATTTCTGCAGATGAGGAATACCGGGTAGCGAAAGAGAACCTGAACCAGAAATGGCTGGATCAGTATATTGCTAAAAATGTGAAAAAATCCCAGTTAAAGGGATTGGATATGAATTCTATCTATGCAGATCTGGGGAATTGGTCCTTGATCTCCATTGATAATGAAAAGGCATTTATTTCCAAAGATTTTGTGGAATTTACTAATAATCTAAATCGTGCCGTAACCATTAAACAGGAGCAGTCTGGATCCGATGGATCTTCAGATTCTTCTTCTGGGGCCTCTTCTATCGTAGCATATGCGATGCAGTTCCTGGGAAATCGTTACGTATATGGTGGTACTAGTTTAACCAACGGAACAGACTGTTCTGGATTTACCATGGGAGTATATCGACACTTTGGATATTCCCTGCCGCGTACCTCTGGTGCACAGGCAGCTGCTACCCGAACTGTTTCACCGGGAAATGAGCGAGTGGGTGACCTGTTCTTCTATGGAAGTGGATCCGTAAGCCATGTCGCATTGTACATTGGTAATGGACAGATTATTCATGCCAGCAACCATCGGGATGGTATCAAGATTTCCAGTGCCTATTATCGGAAGCCTATTAAGATTGGACGAGTAATGTAAATAGTGCAGGAATGTGTTTCTGCGGATGAAGGAAAAATATAATGGATTGGGCGGTCTTCTTAGGGAGACCGCCTGTACTTTTTTAGGGGAGTATGCTATATTATTCTCGCAAAGACAAAGTTTGTTAAGTAACTACCAGTAGAGTATAGAGAACAAAGAGTTTCGCAAGCGAAATTTACTAGAAAGAATGGAGAGAGGGATGGATCTGACACTAAAAATTATATTGGTCTGTGTTATTCTATTAGCATTAGTTGTGGTAAAGATGATTTATGACCACAAAAGAGATCAAAGACGTTTGGAACGATATTTGAAAAGAACATGGGGAGTGCCGGCAGACCGTGATTACAACCAGGAACAGATGGAAGCAATTGCCGCTTATTATGAGGCAAACCGGGAAGAAGGAGATATTGATGATATTACTTGGAATGATCTGAATATGGATCAGGTTTATCCAGTTTTGAATCATACCCGGACCAGTATTGGTGAAGAATATCTGTATGCACTGCTTAGGAAACCTATTACAGATATGGAGGAGATGGAGGAACGGGAAAGACTGATACAATGTTTTCTGGACAAGCCGGAAGAATCTTTGCGTTTACAAAAGGCATTAGCAGCCATTGGTAAATTAATGAAGATGTCAGTATATCAGAATCTGCAGAGGGTTCATAATCTGCCGAAGGGGAAACTTTTTCAGCATATTCTGGCATGTATCGCTATGTTAGCTATCATTCCTTTGTGCCTGATCTGGCCGGAAGTTATGGTTCTGCTGGGAGTAATCCTGTTGGCTTGTAACATCATCTCTTATTATCATGATAAGGCAGAACTGGATCCCTGTATTCGTCTTTTTTCTTTTGTTGTCCGTATTGTGGGACAGTGTGAAAATGTGGCGTCTGTCCGTATTGTTGGACTGGAAAAATACCAGCAAGAATTGTTAGAACTGACCAAATGTTTCCGGAAATTTTGCCGTAGCAGTAGTCTGGTTGCAGGCGGCAGACGGATGGGAGGGGATTTGCTGGATTCCCTGATGGATTATGTTCGTATGTTATTTCATGTGGATTTGATAAAAATTTGTACCATGCGCATGGAGATTCAGAAACATCAAAAAGAAATGTTTCGGATGTATGAAATCATTGGCTATATGGATTCCATGTTATCAGTGGCATCTTATCGCAGCATGGAACGGGATCAGTTTTGTGTGCCGGAATTTGTGGCAGATGAAAAGATTCTATTGGAGACAGAGCAGATCAGACATCCTCTGTTACCAGAGGGCGTTACCAATTCTCTGAATACAAATAAAAGTGTATTACTGACCGGCTCCAATGCATCCGGCAAATCTACTTTTCTCAAGACAGTTGCCATTAATGCGGTTATGGCACAGACCATTCATACTGCATTGGCACAGAGTTACCGTTCCAGCATGTTTCATATTGCTTCTTCCATGGCTCTCAGGGACAATATTATGGAACAGGAAAGCTATTACATGGTGGAAATCAAATCCCTGAAACGAATCTTGGATTACAGTCAGAATTCCTCACTTCCAGTATTGTGTTTCATTGATGAGGTTTTGCGGGGGACGAATACCGTAGAACGGATTGCCTCTTCCAGTCAGATTCTACAAGTGTTGGCAAATCAGGGAAATCTGTGTTTTGCGGCAACCCATGATATTGAATTAACTTATTTGCTGGAGAAGGAATATGCCAATTATCATTTTGAGGAACAGATCACGGAAGAGGATGTTTCCTTTGATTACCGCTTGCATACAGGCAGAACCAATTCCCGGAACGCCATTAAACTGTTGCAGATGTTGGGATATGACAGGACGGTGATTGATGCCGCAGAGGATATGGTGCAGCATTTTCTGGAAACTGGCAAATGGCAGTAGGGAACTCTTTGTATAAACTTACCGCTTCTGGTAAAAACTAGGAAGAAGAAGGAGGAAGCGGTAAATGAAGAATAAAGTGTTTCTATATTGTTGTAGTGTATTTGGCATGCTGACTTTGGTGGTAGTTGCCAACTATATCTGTTATCATTCTGCTATCAAGCAGTTTAGTAAACAGCAGAAATCCTATAAACAGGAACTGGCAGAAGAAATGGAATATCAGGTTACCAAGCAGGTGGAAGAACAGTGGGAGCAGTCTGAGAAACAGGAAGAAGAAGTTGCAGTGGACAATACCCAGGTAAAACTGGGGGTTGACACAGTGTATCAGTTGGAAAACTATGATGTGGTCAAGGATCAGACGACGACGGAATATTTAATTCTACCGGAGGAATTGGTGGGATATGACCGAGAGCAGACGGACGAGTATTTCAAGAAATATATGAATAATCTTCCGGTGGAGGAGTTCTTGAATGGATTACAGAGTGCTGGTGTGACAAATTTTTCCACGGAGCGGCTGGTGGTACACAAGGTATATGACAGCTCCAAGATTAAATTCCGCTTTTATCTTATTGCGGTGGATGGAGAAGTCGTGGTATATTATGGAGATAAGAAGACGGTATATGAATACACAGGCATTTTAACAGATAATTTGTCGGCGGAGGAACAGGCAGCATTGAAACAGGGGATTGAAGTAGAAGATGAGAATGCACTTTTTGGCATTCTGGAAAATTATTCTTCCTAGCTTTGGTTTTGAAAATGCATGTGGATTAGTAAGAAAAATGTGTCGGGAATGGAGACTATCATGCAAAGTATAGAAGTGATGGTGGTGGGAGGCGGCGCATCCGGCATGATGGCTGCGATTACTGCTGCCGAGGCGGGGGCGAGAGTGCTGTTGGTGGAGAAACTGGGCAGGCTTGGAAAAAAATTGTTAGCAACCGGGAATGGAAGATGTAACTTTACCAATACGGTACAAAAGGAAGAATATTATCACAGCCGTACAGATGGTTTTGCCTGGAAGGTGATTTCTGCCTTTGATGAGGAACAGCTTATGGCATGGTTTCAGGAACATGGGGTGTTGCCTATGGTGAAGGATGGTTATGTTTATCCAAGGTCCGCCCAGGCC
>CAMWKN010000139.1 GCA_947174825.1 uncultured Clostridium sp. | reverse complement strand
CCCATAAGGATGTAATTAATTTGTTCATGAATCTTTCAACAAAGAATCACACAATCGATATCATTTTACACGAAAACTATTGGTATTTCAATACCCCGACAAAATGAAAAACCGAAGATCCCGATATACTCAAGACCTTCGGCGCCCCTGCCAAGGATTACTCCCGATATAAGATTGTCTGAATCCTTTGCGATATCGGCGTGACAGGATTCGAACCTGCGGCCTCATCGTCCCGAACGATGCGCTCTACCAAACTGAGCCACACGCCGTACTGTGGGAACAGATTTCTCTGTTTCCAGAAATGTATTCTATCGCATTTGCATGGAAATGTCAAATCACAATCCTAACATGCCCTTGCGTTTTTTGATTTATTTTTCGGCATTGCTGGAGAAAATGATCCGTGAACAAGAGTACGACTTATATGGCAGGAAGCAGATTCCCATTCCCACACCGAAATTTGTAGTGTTTTATAACGGACTGGATCAGAGACCGGCAAAGGAAGTGATGCATCTATCCGATGCCTACGAACATCAGGAAGAAAATTACAGCATGGACCTGGAATGCATTGCATACAATATCAATCCGGGGTATAATAAGGACATCCAGGGAGACAGCAGGGTGTTGTCTGGCTATACTGCATTTGTGGAGAAAGTCCGCAGCTATGCAGAGATAGAAGAGTTAGAGGATGCAGTGGAGCGTGCAGTCGAAGAATGCATCTGTGAGGATATCCTTGCAGAATTTTTCCGAGAGCACCATAGTGAGGTGATTAAAATGGCAGCATTAGATTTTACATTTGAACGACGGGAGAAACTGATTAGACGAGATAGTTTGGAAGAGGGATACTCTCGTGGCAGGGAAGATGGCTACTCCCAGGGAGAAACCGCAAAATTGACCTCAGTAATATGCCGAAAACTGCAAAAGGGAAAAACAGCAGAAACGATAGCCGATGAACTGGAGGAGGATCTTGAAACAGTAAAGCATATCTGTCAAACAGCAGAATCTTTCGCACCAGAATATGATGTACATGAAATCTGTAAAATATTACAGGCTGGAAACTAGATCTGACACACAATTTCGAAAACTTTGTTTTACATCTGACAAAACACGAAACTATTTATAATAAAAAGGGCATCCATCTACTAAAAGATGAAATGCCCTTTTACGGATCCTCTATTTTTTATTAATTTTCCACACAGGGTTACTGTTCATTCCGCAACCAGTAACAACAGTGATTTCATCACTGAATACACACAGGATTCCTGCTCACTCCATAACCAGTGACAACTACGCTTTCGGCACTGAATACACAGAATTTTACTGCGCCTCTACCTTTGCATTAATCTCAGCAAACAGTTTCTCTTTCAAATCCTGCACATACTGTTCTGCCTGCTCCACTGGAACCATCTCTTTCACCGACTTATCACGAGTGGTAATTTCCACGCAGGACTCTTTCAGATTTCTAGGACTAACTACTACACGGATCGGTGCACCAATCAGATCGGCATCGGAGAACATTGCTCCCGGACGAACACCTTCTCTATCGTCATAGATCACTTCCATTCCCTTGCTCTGCAATGACTGATATAATTCATCTGCCTTTGCCTTGCAATCGGCATCATCAGAACGGAGACAGCACAGCTCCACCTCCCATGGTGCAATGGAAATTGGCCAGATTGGACCATACTCATCATGATGGGCTTCCACAATGGATGCCGCCAGACGTCCTACACCGATTCCATAACAGCCCATAATCGGATACTGCTGCTTTCCATTTTCATCGGTGTAAGTCATGTTCATGGTTTTCGTATATTTTGTACCCAGCTGAAAGATATTTCCTACCTCAATACCACGTTTAATCTGTATAGTACGCTTGCCACAGCAAGGGCAGATCCCACCGTCCTGGATCTTGGAGATATCTACATACTCTGCCTGCTCCAGATCTCTGGACAGATTTAATCCAGTATAATGATATCCCTCTTTATTCGCTCCAGCTACCACACTATCTAATCCTTGCAGGGATACATCCAGATAATATACTACATCCTCTGCAATTCCATAAGGACCTATGTACCCTGCCACCAGGCTGGCATCTTCCGTAATCTCTGCCGGATAAATCTCTTCTCCCACCAGATTCCGTAGTTTTGTCTCATTTACTTCATAGTCGCCACGGACAAATGCAACCACATACTGTTCGTCTGACGCTTTCTGATAAACCACTGCCTTGCAGGAACTTTCCACATCACTATGAAGAAAAGCACAGACATCCTCAATGGTCTTGCAATCTGGAGTTTCGATACACTGTAACTCTTCTGTCTGACCAGAAGAGACATTCTCCACTTTATTTTCTGCTGCCTCCATATTGGCACGATAATCACAGTCCTGGCAGATTACAATGGAGTCCTCTCCCACTGGTGTCAACAACATATATTCATGAGACAGGCTACCTCCCATCATACCGGAATCAGATGCTACTGTAATCACTTCCGGAACACCGGCTCGCTGGAAGATACGGTTATATGCCTTGTAGCATACATCATAATACTGTTCCAAGTCCTCCTGGGAAGTATGGAAAGAATAAGCATCTTTCATGGTAAACTCCCGCACACGAATCATCCCGGCTCTCGGACGTGCCTCATCACGGAATTTACGCTGCAACTGATAAATCATAAAAGGATATTTGGTATAAGTCTGGGCATACTCCCGCACCAAATGTACAGCTGCCTCCTCATGTGTCATACCCAACACCATTTTGGAACCGCTGCGGTCTGTGAAACGAAGGAGTTCATTTCCCACGCTTTCATAACGTCCGGACTCCTCCCACAAATCTGCTGGCAAGGTAACGGGGAACAATACCTCCTGCCCGTCAATGGCATTCATTTCCTGACGGATTATATTTTCAATCTTGGCTGTGACACGGCGTAATGTGGGGAACTCTGAAAAAATACCGTTCCCTACAAACTTCATATAGCCACCACGAATCATCAATGCATGGCTGTCAATCACACAGTCAGATGGTTTCTCCTTAAAACGAGATCCTACTAAGTTTGCTACTTTCATGTCTCTCCTCATTTCTGTACTGCTATATTATGTAATGTTTGCGCAGGCAGTACACTCTCACAAACACTTATCCTTTCTTTTGTAGCATATTTATGTACATTTGTCAAAAAACATTTGAAATAAAAATTATAGGACAAAATTTACGACTCCGAATATCAAATGACAGATTGTAAAAATAGAAATTGGAACAACTGCTACCAAATTCTTTCTATCAATGGCAAAAAATAAAAATGCCAAACAGGGGAAAATAGTCAATCCCAATATGATAAACATATTCGCTATACCATCATAATAAAATATCCAACTTGCAAAATATAACAAACAACAAATTATCACAGCTATCATTAGTGGTGTAATTTTCAATTTTCTTCGTTTTCGATATACCAGGAAACAAAGTGCAATGATTATACATACCTGGCATATAGAAGCTATCGTATCAAATATTCCTGTCACGGAATCTCTTCTTAACACATCATTTGGTGCCGGAATGGCAAACCAGATGAAATTAGGTATCATAATAAGCAAGAACAGTAGCAGTCCCCAAATATCAAAACTCAATTTATATTTTTTAACATCAAGGAAACTCTTCATCTTTTTCTCCCTATCGTTCACAAGTCAAGTGTAACAGAGCAAGACGCTCATTCCTCCGTCTCCGGAAAATCTCGGAAATAACGGCGGTAAGTAAGCAGAAACAGTACAAATGCCAAGGTAGCAGACAAGTAATCCGTTAAAGGCTGTGCTCCTGCAATCAGATTAGGTGAATCAAAAATATGACTGAATAATGCCAGGATGGGCAGAAATAACAATCCCTGACGGCTGATGGACAAAATCAGGGAAGGCAATGCCGCACCCGTGGACTGGATTGCATTAATTAATACAAACAAAATACCAATAATCGGACCAGATAAGATATATGTCCTTGAAAAAGACATGCCATACTGGAACGCATCTTTATTATCCAAAAACGCTGTAACCAACGGACCAGCTCCCAGATAACAAATTACTGTCATAACCATACTCAGGCAGAATGCCAGTCCCAGAGAAAATTTCAGAACAGCAATATAACGTTTCCGATTCCTCGCACCATAGCAATACCCCAGTAGAGGCTGAATTCCAGTTCCCAGACCAATTAACAGCATGACCACAATCATGTTGACCTTCATGGCAACACCCAGTCCTGCCACCGCCATATCGCCATACTGGGTCATCACTTTATTGATGATAATATTCGATACACTCATTAACACACTGTTGAGGGAAGCTGGAATACCAATTGCCAACACCCCTGTTACAATGCCATCCCCTGCCCGGTAATTTTTCGGCTGAATGGATAACATGGAACGCTTTGATATCAGATGGGTAATATAAAAGATTGCGGAAAATACATTACCTGCCACCGTTGCCCAGGCAGCTCCGGCCACTCCCATATGTAACCCCAGAATCATAATTGGATCCAGGACAATATTCATTACATTACCAATAATCATACCAGTCATGGCAGTTTTGGCATGCCCCTCCGCACGAATAATATTACTGAACATATTGCCGATAATCAGAAAGGGAATTGCCACCGACAAAATAGTCAGATACTGCTTAGCATAACCCACCGTATCCTTACTGGCACCTACCATCATACTTACTGGCTCAGCACATACCCAGATCAAGACACCAGCAAAAACACCGATAACCGCTCCTGTCCAGAAACAAAAAGCCGAGATCTGCTTTGCCTTCTCCTCCTTACCTTCTCCAAGCATACGGGAAATCAGGGAGGTTCCGCCTATACCAAAAAGCATACCAATGGCCATAAAAATTAAAAAGACAGGTGTTGCCACCGATACTGCAGCCACCATGTAGGCATTTTTGGTTTGTCCAATAAAAAAGGTATCTGCCAGATTGTATAATAACACCATAATCATGCTGACGATGGATGGTATAATATTACTGATGACCGCTTTCGGTACTGGTGCATCACGAAACACTTCTAATGACTTGTCTTTCAAGCTTCTCTCCTCTTTTCTCTCTTGTTTTATCATTGTATCCTAATGGTATTTTGAGAAATATCATCAGAATATATTATATGGCTCTCTCATAAGTGCCGCATTAGCTATGGTAATACAATAAAAAAAAGAATGCAAGTTGTTTTTTCAAAAAACAGTAGCCTCATAGGATAAAATAATAAGAGTCCTTTAAAAAACAGTTGTTTCCTGCCATTTAATCACGCTCTGCCTTGTCTATTCTCTGGTGCAGCTCTGCCAATGCCTGTGTAATACCTCCGGTACACTGAAACAGCCCTGCCTCCACTGCTTGTTTGCCAACCAAGATAGTCCCCAGATCCCTAGATAAAATCCCCGGTGCCACCATCCATTCCTCAATCTGTTCCTCACTGACATCGGAGTGTCCTGCAATAAAACCAGTAATCCGCTCCTGTACCAATTTGAAGTATTCATAGGTCTGTGGCGCCCCCAACACCATTCCACTCATCCTGACCGGATGAACAATCACTGTGGCAGACGGTGCAATCACCGTATAATCCGCTGCCACCGACAAAGGAACCCCAATGGAATGACTGTCTCCTACCACCAATGCTGCCGTCGGTTTGGTCAGTCCTGCAATCATCTCAGCCAAAGCCAGCCCACAGGACACATCCCCACCT
>CAMWKN010000138.1 GCA_947174825.1 uncultured Clostridium sp. | reverse complement strand
TTCTTTGGAATAATAACTAATGGTGTCGTAAATTGTCAACTGAAACTCTCCTACTTGCTCTGTCCTGATATTTCCATCGGTATCTTCTTCTACTGTTTTTTTAGCAGAGGGGTCTTCTGGTTCATCCTGATGGTCACCCCCATAAAAATATTCCATCAACTGATTCGTGTATTTTTGGATGACGGCTTTGCTGGCAGATGTTGTGCTGACTGTAAACAATATCAATAATAGACAGCAGGCGGCAATGATAGTGCGGTATGTTCCACGATGAAATCTTTGTTGTTTTCTGCTTCCGTCTGCGATTGTTTGATGTAAGCGTTCTACGCTGGTGTCTGGTGCTTTGATCTGTTCAAATATATTATAAATTTCTTCATCCCTCATGTTGCAAATCTCCTCTCCTCAGATAATGTTTTTTTTAGTTGTTTTCTGGCACGGGATAACTGTTGTTTAATCGCATTTTCACTGCGATGTAATAATTCTGCAATTTCCCGGATTTTATATCCCTCGTAATAATAAAGTTCAATCACTGCTCGATATTTTGGTGGCAGTTCCAGGATAGCGCGGAACAAATCCGATTCATGGGAATCCTGGAATGGTATATTTTCGTCTAGTTCCACAGTCCGGATCCGCCATAGAGTAGTCAACAGCGATTTACTGCAATTGATGGTTACCCGGATGAACCATGCTTTCTCGTGTTCTTCATTTTCAAAACGGGGCTTTTTGCGGTAATATCTCAGAAATACTTCCTGAAAGATATCATCGGCATCCGTGGAGTTTCCGCAGTAAGAATATGCCAGACGGAACACAAGGTCCTTGTACTTTTCTACGATTTCCTCCATATTAATGATTCACCTCTTTTATAATAAGATTTTTGCAATAGGTCAAAAAAAGCTCATTGCTTGGAAGCGCTTCTACTGATAATACTATACAGGAACGGAAAAAGTGACAAGCTCCAAAAATTTTTTCCAAAACCTGAAGACTTTTCTTTCGTCTCCTCGTTATATATAATAGATGACGATGAAATGCATGGAATCAGGGAGGTGAATGAGTTGACGAAAGAACAGTCTGAGCAGCGCTTGAAGCAGGCGCTGGATCAATACGAGAAACTCATTTTTTCCCTATGTTATCGAATGACGAACCATTACTTTGATGCACAGGATTTGACACAGGAGACATTTCTGGCATATTATCAATCTTTAGATACCTTTGATGGAAAGCATGAAAAAGCTTATCTGGCAAAAATTGCCACCAACAAATGTCTGGATTATTTAAAACGTGCCGATAGGCGTACCGTGCCGGCAGAGGATACGGTGATTACCACTAATATGCCTACGGCGCCGCCACCGGAAAAACAGGTGTTAGAAGAACTGGTGCAAGAGGAGTTACGGGGATTGTGTGGTTCCCTGTCGCCACCCTATGATCAGGTGGCGGAGCTGCATTTTTGTCGGGGCATGACTGCGAAACAGATTGCACAGAAAACGAATAGTAAATTAAAAACGATACAAACGCAAATTGGCAGGGCGAAAAAGCAGTTACAGAAGAGATACCATGATACTGCGATTCCGTATCAGAAAGGGGGATCCGTATGAAACATATTACAGACAGGGAAATACAACAATATTATGCTCATGAAATGAAAGAAACAGAGGAGAGGGGATTGTTGGAGCATATATCCGTTTGTGAATATTGTGCTGGCAGATGGGCGAATGCTTTCCCAATACAGGAAATGCTCACACCTCCGGTCAGCTTACGAGATGATCTGATGGAACAGATTACGTCAGAACAAAACAGGTCAGGACGGATTCCGATTAAACGGATGCAGTCCTACCGGGACTGGTATCAGTATTGTGCCAAGGTGATTTTAGCCATGGGGCTGGCGATTATGGTGTTGTTTCTGGGGGATTTTCAAACAGAAAAACTGGGAGAAACACATTTATGGGAAGTGGAACAGACTCAGGAGGGGAATGTGTCTGGACAGATCAGTAAACACACGGAAAAATTCAGCGATGCCATCAAGGGCTGGTCGGAAAGTATTGGTAAGAGTTTAAGAGGTGAGCCACAAAAATAAGAGTTGATACTATAATAATTACGCTGTTAGAATCGTTAGAGATTATGCATTAGCGCAACTCTCTGGGAATTGCGATGGAAAGGACAGCAGAATGGAGTTGGATATGAGATTTAAACGAAATGGATTTTTGACTTTTTGCTTTGCCTGTTTGCCAGGGGCAGGACAAATGTTTTTGGGTTTTATGAAAAGGGGAATTAGTCTGATGGCTATATTTTTCGGAATTATTGCTCTGGCGGGACTGCTTGGGATAGATTTGTTATTATTTGCAGTTCCGGTTATCTGGTTTTATTCTTTCTTTGATACCATGAATAAAAACGCTTTGACTATTGAAGAGTTAAATGAGCTGCCGGATCGTTTTCTATGGATTGAAGACGAAAATTTTCAATTATTTTCCCAAGGGAAATCCAGAATGGTGGTTGCCGTTGCTTTGATTGTGATAGGTGTATATTCCCTGTTGCAGATGCTATGGGATATTTTGGCAGAAGCTTTGGGTGGTGAACTGCCGTCCTGGTTGTATGGGGGAATCTTTTATGATGGTCCCCGGATTCTATTTAGTTTGGCAATTATCGCTGTCGGAATTTATCTGATGGGGGTTCGTAAGCCCAAGCAGATAGAGGAGGATGATCTGGATGACTAGGATGGAAGGAGATTGTACTATGGAAAAGAGACGTATGGGAACATTTACAATGGGTGTCTGCCTGTTGATATTCGGTGTCCTGTTTTTGGTACACACATTTATAAAGACGATAAATTATGAGTTGATTTTTCACTTATGGCCAGTGATTTTCATTCTTCTGGGTATAGAGATCTTATACTATTCACTACGAGCTGGAGATCAGCATATGAAATATGATTTTGCAGCAATTATACTATTGATGTTGCTGACATTTTTTGCCATGGGAATGGCGGGAATGGATTTGCTCTTTGAACATGCTCCAGCAGAATGGTGGATTAATTGGTAAGTCTTTATGAAAGAAAATCGGGCACGATGAGCTGCGGCTTATCGTGCCTGATTTTACTTTAGTGGGTGTAAAAGGTAATATTTACCGTCTCTTCTCTGGTGGACATTCACTGGGGAATAGAGTATTCTTATTGTATATGGCAAGATTGTGACTGTGCACTACAAGAGATACGGCAGGCTTATGGTATACAGCCATTGTATATGATACATAACAGGGTAATCAGCATATATGTTGACACAGAAATGGGGAAAACTATGGATGAAATGGGACAGGGTACAGAAGAAAATATTTCAGGTGAAAAACAAATTGCGGATGATGGTATGGCAGAGAAAAAAAGAGAGGGTGGTCAGAGAAAATGGTCCTTTTATTGGAAGGCAGTTTTGATATTGGCGATTCTTGATTTGATATTGAATATTTTTGCTAGAATCCCAGTGGTATGTGATGCTTATACGAATCATATTTTCTGGATCTGGACGGAGACTTATGGCAGGATAAGCGGTATATTTCCAGTTTCGGTGGGAGAGATTTTGTTAATCCTGACGATCACATACATTTTCATATGGCTGATCAGTTTGATTCTTTTTATTTTCTTACATAACAAAATAGGATATCGAAAATACATTCAGAAATATTCCAAATCTGTTCTGGCATTTGGATTGTTTGTCTTGTTAATTATGACATTCAATTGCTCTATGTTATATGGCTGCTCTAAAATAAACGTTAACGGACACCGTGGTGTAGAATATACTGCTTCAGAAGTTCAGCAATTATGGAATTATGTGGCAGAGCAGTGTAATCGTCTGGCATGTGAAGTGGACCGGGATGAAAAGGGACGTCCTGTGTACCACGGGAATCTGGATGAAGCGGTTCAGAATGCCATGCAAAACTTATCTTCCGATTACAGTAGATTCCGGGGCTGGTATCCTCATCCCAAGCCAATTCATTTTTCCTACACAATGTATCAGGCAAATTGTACCGGAGTGTATTTTCCCTTTTCTATGGAAGCAAACTATAATACCTATCTGTCTGATCTGTCCTACGGTGCCACTGTGGCTCATGAGTTATCCCATCTCAAGGGATATATCTACGAAGATGAGGCAGATTTTATGGCATATCTGGCATGTATCGGCAGTGACGAAGCTTATTTGCAGTATTCCGGTTATCTGAGTGTTTTGGGCTATCTGCAGAACGATTATCTGGATACAGAGCCGGATGTAGAACAGGGTGTTAGGTTATTGGAACAGGTGTATGCAGATAGTGAAGAATATACCTATACAGAAGATACCTATCAGGAGATTGCAGATAAGGAGATGGCATTTAATCAGGAAACCGTTGAGACTTTTCAGGAAACGGTGGAGACCGTCAGTGATGGTATCACGGATACCTATATGAATTATTATGATGCTACTCCCAATTATGCGGAGGTAACGAAATTAATGCTGGCATATTATGATGGGGTTCTGTATTGACATTACTTCGGTTCTTAACTGCACAGATTATAAATTTTGTGAATTTGCTTTGTTTTCTTTCTTTTTCCGTAAAATGAATAAAAATGTTTTACTCTTTCATATCTTTGTTCCAATCTGGTATAATAGATAACACTAGATGATGTAAAAGGAGAATGACATGGGTATATTATCAGATTTGGAACCAACACAGGTATTTCAGTATTTTGAGGAAATTTGCAGCATTCCCCATGGCTCTGGAAATACCAAGGCCATTAGTGATTATTGCGTGAAATTTGCGAAAGAACAGGGTTTGCGTTATCAGCAGGATGATATTAATAACGTAATAATATGGAAGGATGCTTCACTAGGTTATGAACAGTCAGCTCCAGTAATGTTACAGGGACATTTGGATATGGTCTGTGAAAAAGAAACAGACTGTGAGATTGACTTTAGCAAAGATGGTTTGACATTGCAGTTGGAAGATGGTGTGATTTCGGCAGAGGGGACTACTCTGGGTGGTGATGACGGGATAGCAGTCGCCTATGCACTGGCTATTCTGGCATCAGATACCATCGCACATCCACCACTAGAAGTGGTGCTTACGGTAGATGAAGAGATCGGTATGTTGGGGGCAGCAGCCTTGGATACCTCTTCCTTGCAGTCACGCACCATGTTGAATCTGGATTCTGAGGAGGAAGGATATCTATTGGTTAGTTGTGCTGGTGGAATTACCAGTACTGCACATTTGCCAATACGCAGAGAAACGGTGGTTGGACAAAAAGTCACCTTGACCGTAACCGGGCTGCAGGGAGGACATTCCGGTGTGGAGATTGATAAAGGAAGAGGAAATGCCTGCCAGCTATTGGGCAGGACGCTGTATCAGCTGCAAGAGGATTTTGTATTTCAACTGTGTTCGGTGCAGGGGGGATTAAAGGATAATGCGATTCCCAGAGAAGCTACAGCCGATTTGGTGTTGATGGGATGGCAGTTGGAAAGTCAGCCGGAGGAAGGAGAAGAACTGCTGGCGGAATTTCAGAATCTGATAGCTGAGTTGATGAAGGTTTATCAGGAAGAATACCAGTTAACCGATCCATCTGTCCGGCTTTTGTTGCAATGTGACGGTAATACTCGCAAGTATGATGCAATTGACAGGAAAGGAACGGCAGGAATTATTACGATGCTATATTGCTTGCCTGGTGGGATTCAGAAAATGAGTTTTGCCATGGAGGGGCTGGTACAGAC
>CAMWKN010000137.1 GCA_947174825.1 uncultured Clostridium sp. | reverse complement strand
CAGCAGATAGCACACAGAGATGACGCAGAGAATTATGAACAGCAGGTAGCATACAGAGATGGATCAGAAAATCATCGGCGAGGAGACTTTGGGGGAAATGAAAGATACGGTCAACCGAATTATAACGAGGAGCGGCGGTACTCAAGAGAGCATGAAGAACGGGAAGAAAGAGAAGAAAGAGAATCACCCATGGAATACAGAGAAAATGAAAGGGAAAGATCCCAGTATCCAAGGCAGAATGGTATTCCGGGAATGCGGCAGTTTTTTCCAAGATGGATGGGAATGCCGCTGTTTGGACGACGCCCAGTAGGAAATGGAAATATACCAATTCCGCAGATGGCAGAGTGGAGTAATGGCAGTCGTCATATGGCAGAATCTGGGGAAGAGAAACATACAGATGATATGGGGGATGTGACGGAGCAGTCTATCAATAGATCTTCCTATGAAAATAAAGAAAAAATTGAGGAGCAGGCAGTGTGTAGAAATTGCCCGTTTAAACGAAAAGGCATTGATTATGGTAAAAGGATTTTGATGACATTTCCGGTTATGCGTCCATTTCCTAACGACCAGCAGCTTGCCTGTGTACGGATTGAACCACAGGATCTGGGATGTCTGCCAATGCAGATGTGGACATTGGCAAATAATCATTTCCTTTTGCAGGGATATTATTGTTATCGGCACTTAATTTTTATGGAGACAGGAAAGCAGGGGTATGCTCTGGGAGTGCCGGGAGTCTATGACAGAAGAACCAGCAGGCAGGCAGAACAGTTTGGTTTTGTACAGTTTCGTGCAATTTGCAATGGGAAACAATGCGAGGGCGCTTTTGGATATTGGATTATGCCATTGTCCTGCTAATGGTACAGCAGGACAGAATGTAAAAGAAAAATTTTATGTAATGCACTTTTCCCTGTTATCGCAGATAGGTATAGAGGATATGGTCGCGCCATTCTCCGTTAATCTGTGCAAAAGAATGTAAGTATCCTTCTTTTATAAAGTGTAGTCGTTCTAACAGCCGGATAGAAGGCATATTTTCGGGCAGTACCATAGCTTCAATGCGTTTTATGTGGCAGGTCTGACTCAGCTCCGGCAGCAGACAGGATAGTGCTTCATACATGTATCCTTGATGGCATGCGCGCTCATCTAGTTTGTAACCTAGCATGCAGCTGCTAAAGGCACCTTTCAGAAAATTGTTGAAGCTTACGCTTCCCAGAAGGTGATAAGGGTCTTCGGGCAGAAACATCCAATAGCGCATATACTGCAGTTTGGCAAAAGAATTGTATTCGCAAAGCAGATTGGATCGCTGGTATTTCATGGTGTAAAAGAATTCTGGTCTGGTTGGCTCCAATGGTTCTAGAAAATTTCGATTTTTTTCATAAAATTCTAGGACAAGATCTTCTTGTCCAGGTTTTAGGATCTTTAATATCATGCGCTGGGTTTGATAGATTGTGTGCATAAATTCCTCATTTCTTGTATGGTTTCTACGATAGTGATTTTCTATCCATTCAGTGTAACGGAAAATATCAGGAAAGGCAACTGTCGAATTCCAGATATTGTTCTTTTCTGCAAATGGGGCTATAATAGTATCAATGTATCGGGGGATGGAGAGATCGGCAGGTTCCGTCTGTCTGAATCAGAGATGTGAGGTGTCATGATATGAAAGAGGAACGATACATGAGGGAGGCTATTAAGCAAGCGAAAAAAGCTGCTGCATTAGGAGAGGTGCCGATTGGCTGTGTGATCGTCAGGGAGGACAAGATCATAGCACGAGGTTACAACCGTCGTAATACACAGGGATGCACATTAGCCCATGCGGAACTGATTGCTATTCGAAAAGCCAGCCGGAAACTTCAGGATTGGCGCCTGGAGGATTGTACCTTATATGTTACTCTGGAGCCTTGTCCTATGTGTGCCGGGGCGATATTACAGGCGAGGATTCCGCGCATTGTGATCGGTACAATGAATCCCAAGGCAGGATGCGCAGGAAGTATATTAAATATTCTTCAAGATCAGCGCTTTAACCACCAGGTGGAACAGACAGAGGGAGTGTTACAGGCGGAGTGCCAGCAGATGTTGCAGGAGTTTTTTCGGGAGCTGCGTCGTAACAAAAAGAAGGGGCATAAGATCGACGAAAATTGCGTACGGAAGTCCGTGTGAAACTTGACAGAGTGGGGTTCAACCGATATAATAAATCCACGCTGTCTTATGCGGGCAGCTAAACATGTCATAAGACTTCCGTGCTAGCCGGGGAGATAGCGGTTCCCTATACCTGCAATCCGCTACAGCAGGGGTGAAGGTCTGTTTCGGATCTGTGGTATGCAAAGCCGCCCTTTGCAAGTGGCGATGACGCTTTGGTCTTACGCAATGAGAACTCATGAACCGTGTCAGGAGGGGAACCTAGCAGCACTAAGTGAGACCTCTCGTGTGCCGTGAGGTTGCCGGAGCCGAGTTAACTGCAGAGGTAACGTTTGCCGACTACGGATACAACGCAGGCACGCACGGATTTTTGATTCTATAGGAAGCGGTTTGTGTTTGAGATAGCAGCGATTGTTCCACAGGATATGAACAAATACGAAATGTACGCCAATACCTTATAGCAAGCAATGGTGCTTGCCTTCCATAACGTATAGAGGAGGAACAGGATTGAAAGCAGAACTGAAGAAAGCCAGTGTGAATCAGATCATCAAGGGCTATGATATTTTTGTCAAGGGCGAAGATGCTCTTTACGTAGGTTTAGTATTAAAAGGTAGAATAAAAGTTCATGCAGAGGGAGTTAATCTGGAAGTTGGTTCTGGACATTTTTTGGGTATCTGTGATTTGCCGGATGCTTCTTATCGTGTAACCTATACAGCAACCACGAATTCTGCCATCTATATTTTTGAAGCGAAAGAGAATCTGGAGGATACCTTAGATAGTATTTTGTCTGCTAACAAAGAATATGGTGCGTTGATGGTGTCTGCCATGAATAAATATATCCGTGGTTTGGGAGAGATTTACCAGAGTATGGAGGAACAGGCTGAGAATACTTTTCTGCGTATTGGGGAAATTTGCCAAAGTTATCACAATATGTGTAAGCAGCATGGCACACAGCAGATGACGATTGATACCGATGGAAAATTGCTCTCCGACATTCATCAACATGCAGTTAATACAGAGCAGATTATGTATTATCAGGCATGTGCTGTGGTAAAACCAGAGGTACAAAAAGCCTTTTATGGATCTTCCGAGACAATTATACGTTACCATTTGGCAGAGCAGATCGAATTGGTAAGGATGCTGCGAGAGCAGTGTGAGGAAGCGGCAAAATATTTACAGGGATTGATGCAGCCATTGATGCTGTCTCCGAAAAACCTGTATCAGGCATCCATGAATTTGACCAGTTCTTTACAGAATATGGATGTCAGCACTAAAGAAAGTATGAAACTCTTTGACGGGATTATTGATCAGATCAATGGGGTGGAAGCTGTATTATATGATAAGGCATCTATAGATATGCAAATTGACCATGAAGCCATGGAGGAGCAGTACTTTTCTTTATTGAGCCGTGGAAATAATACATCTGGACCGTCTGTTTCAATGGAGGAGTTTGCTCTGGTAGAGGATAACTTTGTGGCAATTGAGGAGTTAGACGGGGCAATGGATCAGATATTGGCAGAAGCTGAGCTGGATGCCGATAAGGAGCAGGAATTTCGTGATCTGATCAGTCGGTTTGAAAATATGCCGGACAAATCTTCTACCTCGGACGAGGATCGCTCTTTGCGCCGTGGTATAATGAAGGTTTATTATGATATTTATGAAAAGGTATTCTTACACGATTACGAAAGAGAAGGCGAAACTCCGCTGGTTATTGACATGTTTCTGCGTTATGGCTATCTGAGTGAGACACTTCTCAGTGAAGAACTGCGGGAAGAGCTGCTTAGCTTTGAACGCGGTGTGCCGAATCAGGGGGAATGTCAGGTTTATGATATGAAGGAATGGCTGACAGCTATTATTCGTGGAGATAAAGAACCTTCCAAGAATGATTTTGATCAGGATTACCAGGAATATCTCCGAGAGCAGAAAAAGGTGGGGGCGATTTCAGCCGACGAGATGAAGAAGCTGGAGCAGGATTTGAAAGCGAAGATGCATTATGAGATACAGAATATGTTCCGCAGTAACCAGCGATTGCTGAGTGGACAGACGGCGATTTTCGTGCCATTTCTGTATACCGAGGGATGTCTAGCCTCCCTGTCACGCTCTTATCTGTCAAAAGACAAGGTTACGGCATGCATACGAAAGTTGTGCCAGATTGATTATTCTGTATTTTACCGGGAAATACTATATACCGAAGGAGAATGGAGCGAGAAGAAGGAACACATTATGGAGGAAGTGTTCCCAGATGTGATTGTGATGCCAGGCTGTGGTTCCAAAGGACTGATGTGGCAGGAACTGAGCGGACGGAAACGCAATTCCAAGGGTAGATTCCTGATGCCATTATTCTTTGAAGGAGAGCTGGATGCGGTGATGATTGCACTCTTTGGCAGGTTCCGTTGGGAGCTGTGTCGAACGATGCAAGGTGGCGCATGGAATAATGTCCAGATTAAATCTCTGACCAGTGAGTATAGTGATTTCATTCAGTTCTATAAGAAGAACAGGGAATTGTCTGATACCCGTAAGGAAAAATTAAAACTGCAGATCCAAAAGAGCAGGAATAATACCAGAGAAGTGTTTGTATTGGATTATCTCAACTGGATTCGTCATGAATCAAAAGGAGGTATGTTATTAAGCAAACCGGTGCGTGAGATCATGGCAACCTATTGTCCGTTCTCCAAAGAAATTCGTGAATCTATTGCGGACCAGCCGTTATTTAAGGAAGCGATGGCGAGATACCAGCGTGAAAATGGCAAGAAGCAAAAGGAATATGACTTGAAATTCCGTGTCTGGGATAAAGATGGTATTGAGGTTCCGGAAGCAATTAAGGAAACCCAGAGATTTTATAAGGATATGTAACGTTTTATTGGAATATTTGTAAAAAGTACGGCTGGATAAGAATGTCCAGCCGTTATTTCCGCTATTCGCATTTTGTTGTTGTTAATTCGTGAGAGTGTGCGAAGCACACCTTGCTCTTGAATTATATCCAGCCGCCATCCAGCGGAATAATTTGACCTGTGAGATAGTCGGGACTTTTCAGTAAAGCCAGAACCATATCAGCTACATCCTCTGGCATGCCGGCACGACCAGCTGGGATTTCACTGCAGAGTTGTTTTTTTTCTTCTGTGCTCAGATGTTGATTCATCTCGGTATCAATGTAACCACAGGCGATGGCATTGACCTGGATATGGCTGGGTGCCAGTTCTTTAGCCAGGGCGCGGGTTAATGCGTTAACCCCACCCTTGGTGGCAGAGTAGGCAACTTCGGTGGAGGCGCCAATATTTCCCCAGACAGAGGAAATATTGATGATATGTCCTGATTTTTCAGACAGCATACTGGGAACCGCCTCCCTGCAACAATAAAATACAGAGGATAGATTGCTTTGCAGAATTCGCTCCCATTCTGCGTCGCTCATATCCTGTATGAGTCCTACATGGGAGATGCCAGCATTATTGATTAGGACATCTATAGTGGAATAGTTTTGCGAAATCTGTTGAAAAAAACTGTTTACTTGAGAAGAATTTCCGATATCGCCTATATAAGAGATACATTGTCTCCCTAAATCCACGATCTGTCTGTGGACTTCGTTTAGAGCGGTGGTGCTGGTATG
>CAMWKN010000136.1 GCA_947174825.1 uncultured Clostridium sp. | reverse complement strand
CCACTTTTTTTTAATGATACGGCTACACCCGAGATCTCCACAAGCCTATTCGTCGTCATCTTCAGATGTGTATAAGATAAAGTAATTAATGAGGTGCGGGGGGTAAATCGAGTGGTTTATGATTTGACGAGTAAGCCGCCGGGGACGATAGAGTTCGAGTGAGATTAAAACAGCGCAAGATCTGTAAAATCAAGATATTGCGCTGTTTGTGCATGAAAAATGCATGCGATTTTTGATTATTCGAATGAATCGTTCCATCGGCTACTTGGAGAAAAAGTATAGGATAATTAAGAAATTGAAAATATAATTAGTAATTATTAAATCTTATCTTAGGTAGGTGATCGGAATGATTTATGTTTATACAAATAAGCAGGATTCCGAGAACTGGATTCTGCAAAATGACTGGTACTTTAACATATATACCAGTAATGAAGATTTTCTGGAAAAAGATAAAAGTGTTATTTGGCAGATAGACCATGCAAAATTGACAGAAAATAAGCACATTGAGACAAAATATGGACTGGGTACAGTGCGCAATCTTTCCAGCGGGTGCAAGACTGTGCTGAATGTGATGAAGAACCCAGGAAAAGTGGTCAATGCGGATGAATGTGGGAAAAATGCGCTGGATATGCTATTTGCAATGGATGAGATTCACCTGTATATGTCTCGGCCAGAGAGGATTTGTATTGCTGACAATGTAGAAATCTGTTTTAATAATATGGATGTAGTAACTGGGCGCAGCGGCTATGAACAGTGGTGGTCCAAGGAGTATGAGAGGAGGGATGCGGATGATTTATAATACCATAGAATTTCGGGCAGAGCCGTTTTACTATTTCCTATCATTTGCTGACCGAATCACTTTGGTAAGGGGAGACAGTGCCAGTGGAAAAACATATCTTTACCAAATGTTAGAGGATTTAAAAATGACAAAAGAGTATCGGAAACTAAAACTCTTTAATTATAAATCAGAAGAGTTTCATAGCGCTTTGAAAAAGTGTAGGGATAAATTTATCGTGATCGACAATGCAGATCTGCTTTTGGATGATGCGGACAGAAATTTTATAAATTTTGATTCTAGCAACCAGTATATGCTTTTTGCAAGAAATTGTGATGGATTGAATTTGTCTGCGAGCAGTTTTGTGATTTTAGAGGAGACGGATTATAAAGTGTCGCTGCAGAGGGAGCTGGTGGAAGTATGAATTATATCTGGACAGAAGATTCAGGGGCGGGACTACATTACTGGAATTTGGTGAATGAATATCTTTTTCAAAATAAATGCGTGGTGGAGAGTAAAGGCAGCAACCAGGGGATTCTGGATGCCGTCAGGCAGTTGATGCCACAGGAATGCGACAAGTACTATCTCGCTTTTGACATTGTATATGATAATATGGATGTGATGAATAAATATATGGAGCTAAGGAAATTGGCGGCGAAGTATCCGGATCAGATTATAATTTTGGATATGATTTGTTTTGAACATATTATTTTGAGCTTTTCAAAATTGATTGAATGGACAGGCTCTGGCAAAACGGATAAAATTGCTATGCGTGAGGTTCTTTTATCAGCGATAAAGGAACATAAGATTGATATTGCCAGCATAACGGACAAGAAAACTTTGGAATACCTTATGGGATTTAAGAGATATTCCACAGAGCGTGTTATTAAGGCTGTTACATTTGAATTGACGGAAAATGAGGAATGGTCAGTGAAAGGAACATTGCTGGGAGAGTGCTGGTATCGGGATTGCTGCGTGTTGGGGTATGCAGAAAAGAAGAGGTGTAATACTGGTAAGCTCCTATCTGGGGATGCGAAAATTAGAAGGTTGCTTGAAGATAAGGAAACGCAGAGAATTCTCTTAGGCAGGAATATAGAGGAGTCTTAAGGGCTATGAAGGAATATAATATAAAAATTGGTACGGCTTTTCTTTTGGTAATTGCCTATTTTGGAATTATGCTTTTTTACACATTTTTAGATGTGGCAGTTTGGAGAAAAATATCAAAACAAGTTCTATATTTTGTTGTATGATAGCACATTTTGGATATAATTTGATTTCCTATATTGATATGGTATATCCCTATATCTAATAAAGGGATATAAATTGGAAATACATGAAGATAATTTGTCATTCATTGAGAAATGAGTTTTAACCAGAAAAATATAAAAATCATTAGTGGCTGAATGTACGGATTATTGATTGTGGAAAATGTGGAATTATATAAAGTGACTTGGTATACTGTTAATATTGTTGCGAATGACAAATCATCATTTGATAAAATAGCTAGAAAAGGAGATGTTCAAAGTGGAAACGAATCAGTATTTAATTGACTTTTATAATAATTATGACGAGGATAGCCGTCTTGCACCAAAACATGGAACAGTTGAATTTCTTACTACTATGCGTTACATAGAGAAATATTTAAAGTCTGGAGATCATGTGCTTGAAATCGGTGCAGGAACAGGACGGTATTCTCATGCGCTGGCACGTCAGGGCTATGCTGTTGATGCAATAGAATTGATTGAACATAATATAGAGATTTTCCAAAAAAACACGTCAGCAGATGAAAATATTTCCGTCGTGCAAGGTAATGCTTTGGATTTATCTGCTTTTCCAGATGACAAATATGATATTACACTTCTGTTAGGACCACTTTATCATCTTTATACGGAAAGGGATAAGCAGCAGGCGATTCGTGAAGCAATTCGAGTGACAAAAAAGGGAGGCATAATTTTTGCTGCATATGTTATTTCGGATGGCTGTTTGCTTGACGACGGTTTCAAACGAAACAATTTCAGCGTTGCAGAGCATGTAAAAAATGGACTTCTTGATTCCAAAACATTTGCTGCTAAATCCGAGCCAAAAGATTTATTTGAACTTGTTCGAAAAGAGGATATAGATAAGTTAATGTCAGCATTCCCTATAACCAGGCTTCATTATGTTGCGACTGATGGATGTGCTTTATTTATGCGTGAAGCAATCGACGCTATGGACAGCGAAACTTTTCAGCTATATTTGAAATATCATTTTGCCACTTGTGAGCGTGGAGATTTATTAGGCGTTACAAGCCATGCGGTTGATGTATTTAAAAAGTAATAAAAAGAAATAAGAGGGAAATTCTGATTTATATAGGGAAGGTGATTTATAGGAATGAACAAACTTATTTTAATTGCAGGTGCATCAGCGACGGGAAAATCAAGATATGCCAAACATTTCATTAATTCTATGAAAATTCCTGTTATAAGCAAAGATTCCATAAAAGAAGTAATGCATGACGGATTGCATTTCAATGCCGAGACGGTTGAGCAGACACAATATTATGGTGCATGTGCATATAAGCTGTTCTTTCATTTTGCAGAATGTATGATGAAAAGCGGAGTTGACTTTTGTTTGGAGAGCAACTTTACGAATCAGGGAAAAGATATGATTCTTTCACTTTTGGAGACATATAATTATGAATCTATGACTATATTTTTGAATGCCCCTTTGGAACTTCTGCATCAAAGATTTATTAATAGGGAAAAGACAGAAGAACGCCATATAGGGCTAAGTTATGGTGTATACAATGATTTTGAAACATATAGGAAAGTTGCTATACATCAGACAGAGTTTGATTTGGGCGATAAACGGCTCGAAGTTGATGTGTCCGATTTAGATAAAGTGGATTATGGATATATTGATTCGAAAATTAAAGAGTTTATAAAGCAATAGAAAGTCTGTGATGAAACATGACGTCATAAGACATGCAAAACCTTTGTTGTGTTTCTCAGCAAAAGTGTTTATGGTATATATTTGTCTGACAACTATATTGAGTAAGATGGGGAGAATATATGACAGAAATTCATTTGATGACAGCAGAACATACATATTGGAAAGAGACAATTTCTTTGGCTGAAAATTGTTCCTGGAAAGCAGGTTCTTTTTTAGCAAGGAAAATGCAAGAAAATGAGTTTCAAGAATGGGAAAGAGTGTGTATTATGTATTATCTGTGTATATGGGAAAGTGGCAGGAATTTCCATATTTACTGAAAAGGATGAATTGTCTGTACAGTATGATTTTACACCATTTATAGGTTTTGTTTTTGTAGATGAACAATTAATTTCGCGGCAGGAGGTTGGATTATACGAAAAATACGGGTTCGTAAAATTAGGTGATTATGAAATGATATATGATTCCATAGATCAACTATTTGTCCAGCACATAGAAAGGGCAAATTAGGATTTAGAGCTGTTAAATCATTTAGATAAATTATACACTACAGAGTTAGGTGTTGTATGGAAAAAAGAAATTTGTCTTTGGATACAGTTGTTGTTGTCGTATGGTGCCAAGATAAAGTCAATTTGGCTCATGCCAATATTACAAGAAGAGAAAAGAATTGGTATGTAATTCTAGATAATTTTGTTATTACTGTAAATGCACGTAGATATAATATAATAATGGTATATATGGAAAAGATATAAGATATAGGGAGATATCATTACACAGAAAAAGACCAGGAGAAAATAGTTACATAGGTATATGTAATAAAGGTATTTTTTGTTTTAAACGAAAAATATTATTTTTTTGCTTTCATATAGAGAAAAAATATGATATAATAGGTAATGATTCGGAAAGTAAGGCGTTGGAGAGGTGTTTTCATGGCAAATACATAAAAGGTTATAGATGTAAAGACATGGGAGAGGGCTATACACTGTATGGTTTTAGAAACAGTGTGGAGCCTGCATTTTGTGTAACTTTTGATGTAGATATCACAAATATTCTGCTACAGGTCAGAAAACAAAATTTTTCCTTTACGCTTGCGTTCGTCTATGTGATATATAAATGTGCAAATGAGATAGAAGCATTCCGTTATCGTTTTTTAGAGGGTAATATCGTTTTGTTTGATAAAATTGATACTGCCTTTATGTATTTGAATAAAGACACAGGATTATTTAAGAGAAAGACGAAAGTCTTAAATAAAAATGAGGATGGGTGCCTATTAGCGCCAAAATTCGGAGATAAAGATAAATATGGAGAATATATATGAGCAAATAGTAGGATTGTATCAAGAAAAAGACAAACAGAAAAGGGGCTATTTATTTGAGCACTTAATACGCGAAATTCAGCCATGGTCATGTAGACCTCCAATAAGTGCTATTGGTAATGGGGAACAATTGGATGGTATATATGAATGGGACGGAAGGATATTTATAATAGAAGCAAAAGCAAAAGAAGGAAAAATAATGCAAGGTTCTAGTGACTGGGAGGATTTTGAATTAAAAGTGCGTCGGCGTAATAAATCTGTGGTCGGCTTGTTTTTAAGCTTGTATGAAGTGGATGAAAAAATTATCATGCAATGTGAAATGTTGAATAGAGAAGGATACAGCGTATTTGTTTTATATGGAGATATATGGAATGAGTTATACAGCAATCCAATTGATTTTGACTTAATACTTAAATATTTATTAATTAATTCTAGGGTAAACAATAAGGCAACGATTTATAGTGTGGCGGAGATAAAAAAATGGTTTTTCCATGTTGAAGACATTATTAAAAGGTATAGAGATATTTGTGTTAAAGGTTCTGGTAAATTTTTAAGACGTTTTAAGCAAGATAAGCATGAAGAATTGTATGTTAAAAGAGCGCTAGATGAGAAAATAGATAATTATATAAAAAATCTGTATCCTAAAGCACTTTCAAGAGTAAAGAAAACTCGAAAGAAAATAAAAGATGATAAAAATATTACTTTTGAAATAGATAGAGA
>CAMWKN010000135.1 GCA_947174825.1 uncultured Clostridium sp. | reverse complement strand
GTGTATGATATGTCAACTGTCTGTGATAACCTACAATCGTAACATCACAATAAGACTGCAATAAGCATTTTATTATATCAAAATCATATCCTGCCAAATCTTGAATTTCATCTACATATAATTTAGAATATATCCTACTAATTCTTTGTGAAACCCTGCCTTTTGTCTCCTTTTCACAACGGCAGACAAATTTTGCAATCTTATCAGAATACATTTTCATTCCATCCGTGAAATAGAATTTTCTATAATCCTCCTCCCCATAATATACCGGACCATATTTCCCATCATATTTTTTCCCAGACTTTTCATTGACTAATATCATACCGTTAATCCTATCATCTAAGACCACTCCTTGAAATGGTTTAACCCCATGCTGCAAAAGAAATGAGTACCACGTTTGTATTGTAACATTATGCGGAACACAGCCATTAAGTTCTATAAATTTTTTACGGATTTCCGATTCATTAGCAATAGTGTATGTTGTTATTAACACACTGTCCGATTGTTGCATCGCCTGTTTGACCAAATATGTAGTTTTGCCAGATCCTGCCGCCGCAATTATCAATCTATTTACCATCTGACAGCCTCCAGAATATATTCAGGTATTTCAACCTGTTCAGGAGATTCGAAGATTTTCAATCCGCACTCCGTTTTGTTATGCTTCATATATTTTCTCAAATCATCCTCGTCCATATAATTCGTACCAAAAATACGATTTAACTTATCTAAACCATTAACCTTCAGAAGTTTCGGTTCCAAAGTGTTGTAATTATAATCACTCCTACCAATCTTGAGTGTTCCTGTATCCACAACATCATCCACACATATTTTTATATAATCTTTCTGATTTACCCCTAAATAATTTTCATATTTTTTGTTGATAGCGTTCATATCCCCATCATTATCTGTAACAACTGCAATTTTTGTCTGAATACAATCCGCAATCTCAAGAAAACGCAAAAATGATACTCCTACAGAAATCACTTCTATACCATCCTCTATTGGCAAGCGCCCATCATTAAGTTGCATATATGCCTTTTGAATTACCAGCTCGTCCGAATCCCCTTCACACAAAATAGCTTTTTTACACAAAATCATTCGCAATGTATCATATCCAGCCACCTTTTTAAAGAAATTATATGTATCTTCCGATAGTTCAGAAAATTTTGTTATCCTTAAGTTATCAAGCAACAGTACTTTCCCCAACCCTAACTTATTTACGACAAAACTACTATGTGTTGAAATAAGTATCTGTTTTTCCACATATTGTTCCGAAATACATTTAATCAATTGATTCAATCTTGTATGTGATAAATGATTTTCCGGTTCTTCTAACAATATGATACTTGCATTTTGCGAAGTTCGTTTTGCTAATGCCAGTTCTGTCTTAACAACACATTGCTCTCCTTTTCCTACATAATGAAACGGTATTTCATCCAATTGTGTAACAAGACTATTTTCCCATGCATTCTTTGTAACCAGTTCTACCGATAATGTTATTTTTTTGTCTGTTAAACTAGCATCCTGATTTATTTTGTTGTTAATGGCTTCTATTGATGGATCATTAATAAAAGTATCCCTCATTTTTCTATGTGCCTGCGCAATTGATGTTATATCTTCTGGTTCTAATGATCCTTTAATGATTCTTGATAGATACAAATCATTTCCACTTTGATACCTATATTCAGATGAATCAATCAAACATGATTTGTAAGGTATACTACGTGCCGTAATCACATCTCGGGCAAATGTCATCCATGTAATATCGTAATATTCAATCGGTAAGCTTTTAACATTTCCCTGTTGCACTAATGCTTCATATTCATCTGCATATTTGTCATTAAATGCAATTTTAAACAAAAATCCTTCCGCACTGTCATCTCTATCTGAATTTGCATCGCCATTCATCAGAGGATTTTCATCCCCACCAAAAAAAATTTCTATTGTTATGTATGGAAGTGCCATAGGAACTGTACTTAACGATGCAATATACTCATCAACTGCCTCTTTGTTAAAAATATACTGTGAAATTTCATTCCATATACTCTTTCCGCTTATAATCCCGGTTAGTGCCAAATTTATAGCTTCTAGTATTGTTGACTTTCCTGCTTCATTATCCCCAACAACAATATTCAAACCCTCTTCAAGAGCAATTTCAAAATCTCTATAACATTTAAAATTATGAATTTTGACTTTTCTAATAAACATTCTATACCTCCCATAGCTGGCCTTTTTCTACAATTAAATTTCATTTTATTATACAACATTTCAACTTAATGCACACAATTTAATTACATTGCAATTCTTTTGCATAAATAAAAGTATTTGCCCTTACCATTCATCAAATATTTCTACAATTGTAGTACTTATTATATCGCATCGAAACTCTTATACTCCATAACATAAAAAACATTTTTATTGCGTCTTTTATAACCTTTATAAGTCCTCATTCCATGCCAATTCAAACATTTCTGTAGATCGAATTTTATACTGCTCATACAAAACCTCAAAATCCCTGTCTACCATTGAAATCACATCGTTCTCATCAATCAGTGCTTCCATACCCTTTTCCTTACACATCAATAAAAAAGTACCCCGCATAACATAATATAGCATAATTGAAATTTCAAAATAATGCAATAGCGGATACTTTGCTGTCTGTATGCTACCATGGGTATATGCATGACAAGACTTATAAAAATCTTCAAGCAGCTCTAACTCCCAAATTCTGTCCTCGTTTTTTGCTTTAAGAAAAGTGATGATTCCATAAACAGAGTATGGAAATTTCTTCGCTATTTTATGATATTGGTCAATAAAGTCTACCCAGCCAAAATGAAGGTAATCAGCCCTAACTTTCGACTCCTGGCAAACTCGCTTTTCAAACAGTTCATTGAATTCTTTCGGATATGTCTGATGGCAGGAATATTCAACTTCAAACATCCTGAATTTTTCATACCCATCATAAAACTCCGTCCGGGCATTCAGTATCAGAAGTTTGAGATACATTTCAATCGCCCCCCGGCATAAAGGATATGCCGTCCCCAACAGATTCCCTTCCAATAAGGACAAGGCTGAATACCCATTGTAAATCACACCATAATATAATTGCCCGCAGCATAAAATCTGGCCATCCATCAGCATTTGGCCCATTTTAGTTGACATAGCAAAAAGTTCATATGGCAACGGATAATATAAAAATTCTTCCCCATGAAACAGTGTATTTTTCCTGAAATATACACTGCCGTAAAAACGGAGTTTGATTTTCTCTATCGTTTCAGAAACAAGCTGCTGCTTATATCTCCTGCTTCTTTCGTTTTTCCGTATTTCATCATCCGAAAGGAAAATCGAGTGCGCCCTATGTATCCCCACTATCATCCTACTGATATCATACTCCGCAGCCTCCCCTATTCCTGTAATCATCCTCTCATCCGACCAACGAAAATCATAGTATTTCATAAGTCTTTCCAAACCCAGATTCTTCAAGACCTGATCTTTGATATCTATCAGAAAACAGCCTCTTATCCTCCCTTTAAAAACACGTTTCAGGGCGTCATTGTTTTGTTCGGCAACTGCTCTTAAATCCGGCATAAACGGCGGTCCAAAGAAACCCTGTTCCTTCAAAACGGCACCTTCTTCCTTTTGTCATATTTGCTTAAAGCCCCACGGGAAAGCGGTATGGTACTGCGAATGACTCATGTCATGCAGTTCATTATAACACTTATCATCATTTCCTTTTCTTCCGGATTAGACTCCGCAATCATAATCGTAAGTGCAACAAGTGTGTGATCATCAATCAGCTTTTCTCCAGCTCTAAACAAAACTCCGTTTTTATCCAGAAAGTAAAGAAACATTGTAGCCGCTATTCTTTTATTTCCGTCCGAAAAACTATGGTTCTTCGTCACAAAGTATAATAGATTCGCTGCCTTTTCCTCTAATGTAGGATATACATCTTCCCCGTCAAAGCTTTGATAAATAGCCCCTATACTTCCCTTGAAGGATTCGTCCTTTTCATTACCGAATAGGGAACTTCTGTCCATATATTTCATGGCATCAATTATTTTCCTACATTCTTCATATGTCAAAACATAGACCGCCCGGTTCCCTTTGGGACGTGTCATATTCTGGTGATCATACGCATCCAGGAGATCCAGTGCCTGGCTATATCTTTCCACCACAGACAGAACCTGTTTCGTATCAAGTTTTTCTTCCACCCTTTTCATAATCCGTATTACCTCATTTAATTGGTTCATACGGTTATAGTTCACGGAATACCCCTTGATTATGTATTCTTTCAATACGGAATTAGCCCAGCGCCTAAACTCAACGCCTCGTTTTGATTTTACCCGATAACCCACAGAAATAATGACATCCAGGGTATAGAAAGGCACCAGCTGTTTTACGCCATCAACACGCATTTTTTGCGTGTTGTTCTCTCTTTCAACTTCCTCCTCTGCAAAAACATTGTTAATGTGTTTTCTGATTGTTTTTTCATCTCTCTCAAACAGTTCTGCCATCTGATTAGCACTGAGCCACACCGTGTCGCTCTTTACCGAAACAGGCAAGGTTATACTTTTGTCCCCTGTTTCAAATATAACAATTTCATTTTCTTCCATATGTATCATATCCTATATCCACTATTTTATTGCTCAAACTCTGCCAAAAGCTATTACGCGTTAATAAGTTATTGTTCCCTTGCATATCCAGAACCCCTTTTTTGAATAAGCATTACATCGTATCGAAGCTCCTATGCTCCATAACATGAAAAGTAGTAAATTGGTAGTAAATTTCCTCGTATCCCTCTCTTAAACCCGCTATTTTCCTGCATTCTCGCAAAGAGTTGAGATGTTGCCGTGGCAGACGAATAATATTCTTATCATAATCTCTCATAACTCCTTCTATCTTGGTATATCTTAGTATTTCCCAGTGTTTTCAAGGTTTTCTCCATGACCACAAAATTCTCTTACCTCGTATATCTTACCATAATTCGGTATATCTTGTCCTCCAAAATGAGTAAAAAAGAAGTAAAATGACCTCTTTTTTACTCATTACAAAGGTAAAACTTTTTATGCACCCTTACTCTCCAGACAACTTTCTCTCCAGATCCTTTACCTCTTTCTTTACATCATCAAATCTGCAATGAGTATAATATCCAAGTGCAGTCGCCATATCCGCATCCTGACACAGAACCGTACCCCTGTTTTTAAGAAAATGTATCTTTTCATCAACTGAAAGACAGTGACGTCCCCACCGTGGTATGCGACTTCATCATTAAGGGCTTTTTGTATTTCATTTTCTGACTCCCTCAATGGTTTACATTGTCTTTTACCGGCTGGCAGTGTCTCATAAAAGTCATACAGGCTATCTTTTTTTCTTCCTGCTATTATTTTTTCCATTTTTCATCCGTTCCTTTTCATAATTTCACGTATGGTTGACATCCCCATTCGCGTCAAAAAGAGGAGCACCCTGTTTCTTATACAGGGAAGCTCCTCTTCTCTTAAATCATATTTTTATTCCCTTTCTTCTGCCGATAAACTCACTCCGACAATTCCATTACACCATTTCAGCCTGCAAATACTCACTGACTTCCTCACTTGATAAATGATACTTTTCCTGCAATTTTTTCATAATCTCACCATCCGACAATCCCAAGTCCCGATATGTGGAGATTGAACCGTATATTTTGCCTTGCTCAATGCCTTTTTCAATATTTTCCCGGTCCCGCATCAACAATGTCATATACTCAC
>CAMWKN010000134.1 GCA_947174825.1 uncultured Clostridium sp. | reverse complement strand
AAGCTGGTAGTGGTAAGTTTGCAAAGTACAGACGAAGAGTTTAAAGATTTTGCTGATTTTACAAAAGCGGTTGAGAAGGATGACAAACTTGGGATGGTTATGTCATCTACCATGGGATTTGGTGGCTTGCGGCATGGAACAATATTAAACCTTGAGATGGGTGGATGGTCTTATGTATTTAATTCTGTTCAGGATATGCAGGAAGTATTTGATCATCTGGGAATCAAGGGAGATTTTTCAAAGTGTAAGCATGGAAGTATTATCATAAGCCAGGATTTGGCAAAAGACAGAGGAATTAAACTGGGGGATAAGATTGACCAAAGCTTTGATAAAAGTCTGGATAGAGAGTATACCGTAGATGCCATTATAGATGACGGAAGTTTTTGTACTTTTTTTATTTATGAGGATGATAATCTGGGACGTCTTTATATTTATAGTGATAGCATGGAAGGAGAAGAATTATACGATTATGTGAAAGATTTGGCCGGAGACAGAAAGGTGCAGATTACGGAGTCTGAGAGAAGCAGTGTCTTGCCACAGTTTGATGTATTTTATATGCTTTTCTATGCCATTGATTTTCTGATTGCAATTGTACTGGCGGTTACCATTAATTCTGTTGTTACAGGTCAGTATCTGAAAAGAAGCTATGAATTTGGAATTTATAGAGCCCTTGGAAGGAGCAGAAAAGAAGTGATGGCAAAGGTGGCGGCAGAAGTGTTATCGATGAATTTGATTGCATGTATTGTAGGTTTTATAACTATTTTTCTGTTTACCTATCTTATCAATGAACTGGTGTATCAGCAAAAAGGAATGTATTTATTATATGCTTCGCAGATAGGCTTGATCGGATTTATGATATGTGATATCCTAATCGTACTTCCGTTAATACTGTCCAAAGGAAGACTTATGAGTAAAGCAGATGTTACAGAATTTTAATGGATGATGTACGGAAAATAGTACAGGAGAAACAATGAGGGAACATTTACCATTGGAGGATACCATGATTTTATATAGACCTGTTGGTACAAAAGAGTTAGAGCTAATAAAGAGAACCGGCTATTGTGAATTTCCACCCAGATTACCGGAACAACCTATTTTTTATCCGGTTCTAAATGAAGAATATGCTACGGAAATTGCTTCCGGATGGAATGTAAAATATAATGATGACCACAGGGGTTATGTAACAAAATTTGAGGTTGATGATGACTATTGCAAGCAATTTGAGGTTCACCAGGTTGGGGGCGAGCGCCATAAAGAATTGTGGATTCCGGCAGAAAAGTTAAAAGAATTTAATGAGCATATTATTGGGGAAATAAATGTTATCAGTGAATTTTCAGAGGATTAATTTTTAATATGGAAGAGAAAAAAGAGGTGTGGGATGAATGATTTAATGAACCTAGACTTTGATGTAATGTGGCGTGACAGTATGGTAGGACATGTGATAATGGAAAATGGAGAGCTTGTCTTAAACGAGGATTATAGTAAAAGGATTTGGGAAAATCCATTTAGGAAGATAAGAACCGGTCGGGATGCAAGGGCATGTTTACAGGACAGGGTAATATGTCCTGAGCGGTTTGACGAAGAGATGCAGAAGGCATTTGGTTTTAAAGAATGGGATGTACTGAAGATCTTAAAGGATACGCATGGTGTCAGTGTTGATGACTTTACATGGTTGAAATTTAGAGGTGAGTCTATAGAGTGGAAGGATGTGAAAGTGCGAGATTGAAGAATTATGTAGTTGATAGCAGATTTTTATATGAAGCAAAAACTGTTACACAGGGGACGCAAAAAAAATATTTTGATGGACAGTATTATTATAAGTTGGATAAGGTGGGAAATGAGGGGCTTTGTGAATATCTGGCGTATACATTATTACAGTATTCTGACATTGATAAAAAGCTAATTGTTGAATACGAAAGGTGCACAATAAATGGAGTTCCCGGATGCAGGTCAAAGAATTTTCTTGGGAAAAATGAAACATTTGTGACTATGGATACTATATATAGGAACCTAACAGGCAGAATGGATCTGACAGACAAATTGCTTAGTCAGCAAGATGCAAAAAAGAGGTTGGAGTTTATCCTAGAGCTAGCGTCAGACTTTGGTATTGCTCGGAAGGTGTATTGTGATTACTTAAACAGTATGATGCAGCTTGACCTTTTAGTTGGCAACGTAGATCGGCATACTCATAATTATGGAATCATAGTGAATAATGCAGACGGGGCGATAAGACTTCCGCCGCTCTTTGATAATGGAAGGTCACTAAATACAGACAGGGCTAATGGAAGTGCCTGCACTTTGAGCGGTTCTTTCATGGAGCAGGTTACTGTATTTGGATATCCGATCAGACCTATGTTCTCTATTAGTATAAAAGAAATTAAAGAGAAACTTGGGGATTTTGATGGAGTATACGAATATGAACAGCTAAAAAGTAGACTTGCTGAATATGGGGAGATTTGGGACAAAACTGGGAAATAAATATTCTTTTAGGATAAGATTAACATATTGAGATTACGAAAAATGGTGTAATGGAAAGCGGATGTATTTTATCCTGTATTGGCAAAGCAGATACATTATTTTAAGGAAACGGAAGGAGGTCGATTGATCATGTGCAAGGCAGTAGAAGAATTAGCCGAAAAAAGAAGACTTGATGCAATGTTTGATGTTGTGAAAAATCTCATGGAAACAATGAAATTGTCAGTAGAACAGGCAATGGTAGCGATAAAATTATCAGAAGAAGATAGGACGATTCTATTAAAAAGATTTTAATATATTGAATTTTTTTGTTAAAGAAAATACCATAAAAGACTGGGGGACTGTTCTATGGAGATAAGCAAAATTCTTGTATTGGCGTTTCTTTTTCTGTTGATGGCTGCTTCCTTCGGAATTAGTTATTTTCAGTTTCAAGAAAAAGGATTTTTATTTAATAATGCATATCTTTATGCCTCCGAAGAAGAACGCAGGACGATGAATAAAAAGCCATATTATAGGCAGTCTGGTATTGTGTTTTTTCTAGTAGGCTTTATTTTTCTGCTGAATATTCTTGAACTGGTTTTATCAATGTCCTGGCTATTTTATCTTATGTTGCTATTATGTGCGATTACCCTTATCTATGCGATTATCTCTTCGATCAAAATTGAAACAGCGAAGAAGTAAATTTCTAAATATTCTAATTATTTCCAAATTAAAATTAAAAAATACCGAACCTTTTTTGTGTTGGTGATACTTATATAGTATTATGAACCACAGGGAAGGGGGATTCTCAGCATGAGAAGAGGAAAACAGGGAATTACAACCATATTACTAGACATGTATGGAGTAATTCTGGAGGAAAGCAAGGGGTATTTTATTCCCTATACCTATGGGCGTTTCGAGGAAAAGGAATGGGAGAGGCTTACCAGGCAATTTAAGCAGGAACAATTATTTACTAAGGCAGGCAATGGTGAGCTGTCTTCTGATGAATTTTTGTCCATGTTAGGCTTTGATGATCCGGCATATCATATGCGGAATTATATTTCTCATTATTTAACATTGGATCCGGGTTTTATTCCCTTTGCAGAAAACTATTATCAGAAATATGATTTTGTCTTATTGTCTAATGATGTTTCAGAATGGAGTGCTTTTATTACGGAATATTATCAATTAGACAAATATTTTTTGCTTAAAATTGTGAGTGGAGATGTGAAATGCCGCAAGCCGGAACGGAAAATTTATGAATTGGCATTGGAGAGAGCTGGCAAAAAACCTTCCGAGTGTATTTTTGTAGATAATAGTGTGAAAAATTTGGATACAGCCAGTGAAATGGGAATTCACCCTGTTTTATTTAATCGAGATCATGTAGAATATGGTGGAAAAATTGTCGATTCCTTTTCGGAACTGGCACAGCAAATAAAAAATAACTGAAATATATATCATGTGTGGATTTATGAGCAATGAAATATTCTTTACACGGGCAAAAATGATGTAAGAATTGTACTCAAAATATCAAATGCAATAGGCTTCTCTGTGTTATAATAATCAGCAGATCAACAAGCTTGTTTGTGAAAAATATACAAGGAGGTAGCTGATATGGAGGTACAACATAAAGCCTGGGATTGGAGTAACATTTCATCGGAATTCTGGAATGAGATATCAGAGGAATTTTTGCCGGTGGCAATCCAGTGGAAGGAAAAATATCATTCCATTTTGGATATTGGCGCAGGGAAAGGGAGACATTCTTTCTTCTTTGCTAAGAATGGTTTCTCGGTTGATGCAGTCGATTTGTCGGAAAGTGGCATTGCATATATCAGGAAGAAAGCGGAAGAAGATAGGCTGCCGATTCGTGCAGCTGTGGCTGATATGACAGAGCTTCCATTTGAAGACGAGAAATTTGATTGCGTCATTTGTTTCCACACGATTTATCATACCAGTTATGACGGAGTGGTACGGGCATTGCATGAAATTTCGAGAGTGTTAAAAGAGGGCGGGGAGGCATTTATTTCCTTTAATACCAAGGAAAATCCCCATTATGATCCAGCATTATCTTTGGATGGCTATACTATGATTCTGTCGGAAGGACAGGAAAAAGGAATCCCTCATTGCTATGTGGACGAATCTGATGTATTTGAATTGTTAAAAGAATTTACGATTATTTCCATGAATAAGACCGTGAATTATATTCGGAAAGGTCAGGGAACACATGGAGTGCATTACTATGTCCATATAAAAAAGAAATGAACCGTTTGATTCACAGTTAAGCGGGGCTTAGCTTTTGTAGCTGGCATGATAGGCAGTGTAATAAGAGCATGATGTGATTCACTATATTAAGGGGGATTAGGAGATGCAGAATATTAAGCTTTTGATGGCAGCATTGGAATATATTGAAATTCACTTGCGGGATGAATTCAAAACAGAAGATGTGGCGGCTGCCTGTTTCTGTTCAAAATCTACTCTGGAAAAATTATTTCGAGGTGTACATCATATTTCTGTACATGACTATATTGTACGCAGAAGGATGGTGCTTGCCGCAAAACAATTATCCGGACAGCCGGAGAAAAATATTCTGGATATTGCCATGGAGTACGGCTACAGTACCCATGAGTCTTTTACGCGAGCTTTTAAGCAAATATGGAATTGCAAACCATCTGAATTTCGTAGCGAGAAATTTATTAATTTATTTCCGAGGTTAAGGATACCACCGGAGAAAGGGGATGATTATATTATGGAGAGAAGACAGGTAGATATTAGTGAGTTATATGATTTGTTTCAGGAGAGAAAAGATTGTTTTTTTGTATTGTGCGACATTAAGCATATGATTGCAATCAATGAGATATCTTTGAAAGCAGGAGATTTGGCGATTTTGGAAACGATGCGACGGATGACAGCGGCATCCGGTGAGGAAGATATTGTATTTCGCATTGGTGGTGATGAGTTCTGTGTTTTGACAGCCAGCAGTGATGCGACATATGCCGAACAAATTGCAGAAAATATCCGCGATATGAATGAGCAGACCTTTGCATATGAGGAGCAGGAGATTCCTTTGTTACTATATGTGTCAACGATTAGTTTGCAGGAGTGTCGTCGTTACGAGGAAGTATTTGTAGGACTGCATAATGCCATCAAGGAGAGTAAATATAATAGTTACTGAAAGCAAGATCTTGATGAAGACTGGTTTTGCCGGCGGAATATGTCAGTGCATTAGTTAGTATGTTGAGACAGATAGAAATGAGGAAATTATGGAAATCACAGAGGAATTGATGGATCAGACA
>CAMWKN010000133.1 GCA_947174825.1 uncultured Clostridium sp. | reverse complement strand
AAACATTTATAGCGGCGGACGGCAGCAGTATTGAGCTGTCAGCCTGCTATTATGACGGCGCAGAGATGATAAATGCGGCTGCGTTTTCCTATATGGGCTCTGATTGGAGTGATGTGGGGAAGGAAGAGGCTGAATTGATCAGTCAGCTGCGTTCCATGGGATTTGACAAGACAGCTGATGCGATCTATGACAGGGATGACTTTCATTTGTATGCGGCGGACAAAGGTGTGGAACCGCTTTTCAAGATCAGCCTCATTAATAGCAATGCAACGGGAGAGACGGACTGGAACGAAATGCCTACTGCCGTGATCAGACAGATTAATGCCGGATCAATGGAGGAAGAATTTATATTGCCGGAGAGCAACAGCCGCATCCTGGAGGCAGATGAGCTTTCGGAAATGACAAAGGCGGAACTCCGCATTGCCCGAAATGAAATTTATGCAAGATATGGCTGGTGGTTTGAAAGCGAGGATCTTGCAGATCATTTTGAGGGGAAGGCATGGTATGCGGCCGGTGCATATATAGATGATATTGCCCTTTCTGATGTGGAGCGCGCAAATATTAATCTGATTTTAGAAATGGAAGAAACGGCACCGGTGAGAGTGGACATTATGTTGGAATCAGATATGGATATTGAAGGCGGGACGGCCTTGACGGCAATGGAGCTGGGCGAAATATCAGGATTTTTGTGCACCATGGATGCCTATGGATTTTTACAGAGTTTTTATCAGGATGTGCGGGATGTGGACGTAGAAGCAGTGCTTTATGGAGGCGCAGGGATTTTAGACAGGGAATTTTCGGAGAGTGTGAGGAACAGTTATCTGGAAGCGGTTGGAAAATCGGAGTTTGATACAGATTTTATTGCATTAAGGGAATCGGATATTGATACGCTGCTTAAGAGAAGAACAGGGTATGGGCTTTCTGATATGAGAAATTCTCTCTCGTGGACATATCTAAAGAAAGAACAGGCTTATTGCATGGAAGCGGGAGATACCAATTATATGGAGGTTGCTGTCATAGATGGAATGAAAACGGATGACGGCATGTATTACATTCTGTATGAAAATCCTTTATTGGAATATACAGATAAGGATACGACATGTATCGTTACCTTGAAAAAACAGGGAGATGAATATCAATTTGTTTCCAATGTAAAACAGTAGGTCGCTGTTCACATGTCAATAAAGTAGTGGAAGCTATCCATTATCAAACAAAACGGAATACCCACATCACAAGCCGCAAAATCGAAGCGAGGGATTTATACAACCTTGTGCTTTCGGACATACTGGAAGTTACGGCTATGGCATTGAAGAATATAGAGGCTTTTTATGACAGGCCGGGCCGGAGAATGGAAAAACAGTACCTTGCAGATACGAACAATCTGAAAAAGGAATATGAGAGTCTTGCAGGGCGCAATCAGGAGATTTAGACTATTAGCTCATTATATGGCAATGTGTGAGGAATTGTGTTATGATTTTGGTGTTGAACGCTTCTACAAATCCGACATTTATGGAGGTAAGCAATGGATAGCGACGAAAAGCAATATATTCACACTCTTTTTGAAACAGAAAATTTTTCAGAACTTTATCAGGTTCAGACAGAAGTTATTAATGAGATGTTATCAATTGATAATCAACAGGATTTTGAGGATTTTTTAGCAAATGAAGATTGTATGGATGAGGATGTGTTTTGGCTTCATTATGCTGCAGTACATGGAGAAAGTTTGCTGATCGGCGGATATGAAGAAGATGTTACTCAAAAAATTACAGATTTTCTAATACATCGTATTCCGGAAAATATCTTTATAACAATACAGGAGTTTCTTCAAAAATTATATGTGGATATAGACGCAGAAGATAATTTGGAAGAGGCAATTGGCTTTTGCAATCAACGTTTAGCAGATACAGATTATTCGCTTCAGCTTCAATTTGATGATACTTATTATGCAGGAGCCTATTTTTTGTCAGTATATCAGGAATGAATGGAGAAACTATAGCGGACAGAAACGGTTACGGCGCAATATTTTTATGAAGACTATTTGGTTGGACAGGTCTATTTCATGGCAGAAGGAATTAAATCAGAAAAAGATAGTCCGGAGAACGCAGTCAGGGAGCCATTATCAGGGTTTTATTAGAAAAATTTCGCAGCAAAAACAGAAAACGCAAATTGGGAAGCAGACCAAAAAGGAAAGATGTCAGAACAAGATTGAGGTAATTATGAAAAAGAAAAACAACTTTTTTAAAGTGGCTTACCGGGTATTTGTATGTGCATTTATTTTAACAGGCTGCTCTAATAGTCACGGTACAGAAGAAAAGATTTTTATGGAAAATGAAAAAGAGGAATCGGAAGTGGAATCAAGCAGTGTTTCCATAGAGGCCGATACAGAGGATCCTGCTGAGAGCATAGTAATAGAACCGGAGATTGTTGACACAGATTGGTCGGAATATTTTAATGGGTTAAATGGAGCCGCAGTTGTATATGATGTCACTAACAGACGGTGTATAATATATAACCGTGATCTTGCATTGACCGGAAGATTACCATGTTCCACGTTTAAGATTATTTCTTCCCTGATTGCTCTGGAGAATGGAATCCTTGAGCCAGAAGATTCTACACGAACATGGAGCGGAGAAGTATTCTGGAATGAGGATTGGAATAGAGATATTGATTTTAGCGAAGCATTTCGTACTTCTTGTGTATGGTATTACAGACAGGTCATAGATGACATTGGAAAAGATATCATGCAAAGGGAGCTGGATAAACTTCAGTATGGCAATTGCGATATTTCTGATTGGGAAGGACGTTTGAATACAAACAATAATAACCGGGCTTTAACGGGTTTTTGGCTTGAATCGTCTTTAATGATTTCCCCCAAAGAGCAGGTAGAGGTAATGGAACGTATCTTTGGTGATAATTCGGATTATTCAAAAGAAACGCAAAATATATTAAAACAGGTCATGCTGGTATCGGAGCAGGAACGAACAGATATTTCCATATACGGAAAAACGGGAATGGGCAAAGCCGAGGGCATTGTTGTTGATGCGTGGTTTACAGGATTTGCAGAAAGTGCGGAAGGGATTATTTATTTTTGTGTGCATCTTGGAAGGACAGACGGTATGAATGTATCCGGTCCAAGGGCAAAGGAAATAGCAATCCAAATTGTGTCGGACTATTATGATCAGTAACTCTTCATGGCTAAAGAAAGAAGGCTTTATGAGTCAAAAACTCCGCCGAAAGCAACGGGGCTTTTGACCGGAATTTCCGGAAAGGAAGGTATATATGACAACAGCAAAGGAGTATCTGCACAGATTAAAAGAGCGTGAACCGCAGATATGGAAGGAACCGTTGGAAGAATCTACGCTTACGGAGCAGGATTTATCAGAAATTGAGAAGGGACTTGGATACGCTTTGCCCATGCCATACCGTGCGTTTCTGTTGAGCTGTAAAATGCAGGAGAATATGACGGTATTTGTCTCTTTTTGTGGTGATTCATATGGTAACTCCTGGTGTGATACATTCTCACGTGAGAAAAATGAGTATGTTCCCCGGCCCGAACATGACATCGGTCCAACTGTCGATTTTGAATGGCACAATATTCAGGGAGACAGTGGGGCAGAGTTTCTGGAGAACCTGAAAGAAGAACAGGGAGGACAGTTTCCCTGCTGCTTTTTGGAGGCAGGCTTTATACAGGTTGGCGAAATATACGGCTATCTCACATTTCCGGATCTGGTAAACGGCGGGATTGTCACCATACATCAGGAGACGGTTTATGATATGACAATCGTCGATGGAGTAGATGGAGAAAATGTGCAGGAATTGAGGGACGCTATGGAGTCAGAACTTTATATCTGCAAGGATTTCAATGATTTTCTCCGGTTTATATGTACCGGCGACTTTCTGGATGAAGATGAGCAAAAATTTCCCACAAAGGAAGAACTGGAGAGAGATTATTCTTATTGAAAACCGTTACCTGTTTTCCACTGACGACAGCACCTATATCATCTACTATGCCGGCGATGTACAATGGAATCCTCAAGACTCCGAACAGGAAGCAGTATATACGCAGACGGTATCAGAAATCGAGGATATTGAGATAGCGATATCAAATGGTAATTGAAGGCTTTCATATTACCGTTCAAAAATATATTTTCTTAATTCTCTGTCTTTGCCCTGATATTTATCAATACCTTTAAAGATTAATTTAAAACCATTTTTTTCTAAAACTTTATGCGAAGCAACGTTTTCTTCTAAAACGATACCGTATATTTTATCAATTTGAAGCATTTCTATTATTACCGGTAAAAATACTTTCACCGCTTCTGTAGCAAACCCATTGCCTGTATACTTTTGGGCTATATGGTATCCAATCTCAAATCCTTCTCCTAATGGACATGCTTGAACATATCCGATATTTATATTTTCATTCGTAATAATTGGATATACAAATGGTCCGTTTGAAGTAGAATATGATTCAATCAGCCATTTTAAAGTTCTCTCTGCATCTTCCAAAGTTTCACATACCTCATCCGGTACGAAACGTCTATTATCATCATCCACAGAGTTTTTCTGATAATCATTACACATATCTATTGTTAATTCTGTTATAATAATTCTTTCTGATTTTATAAACATATTTTCACCCATAAAATTTCTTTTTTCGTGTAATCACTTTACTTAGTGCCTCATTAGAAGCTCTCTCTTTGATTGGCATCGCAGACCAACTCCACAAATATTCCAAGCGGACACTTATTCATACGCATAATCTTTGAAGTAGTCTGTTTCGTCCTGATAATCCAACCACAATTCAAACCACCCTAAAAAATCCTGCCGTTCACAGCAGGGTTGAACACCTACATCTGCGAAATTCCAGACCTCACCTCGGCACTTTCCGGTTACAATCAGATTATAACTCATACCACATCCAATATTTATCAATTCCATTTCGCCCTGATAAACCTTTTCTTCCATTTCTTTTTTGATTATATCTGCTTCTCTATCATCATCTTCCCAAATCCAAAATTCTTCAAGCATAAAAGGGCGGGATAAGTCCTTTCGCTCTATATCTTCTAAGCGTTTGAGCTGAAAGCCATCAATCATATTATCGCAACCGTTTCCTACATTTTTCAAAAATATACGATATGCTTGTGGCAACTGAATTTTGCAACAATTCTCAAATTCTGCAATCGCTTCTTCCGAAAGACATTTACCCATTTCGATATTACTCGCAGCTACTTTTTTCTGTATACGCTTAATTACCTTTTCATAGTCTTTTGGCCCATAAATTGGCATATCTGTTTCTCCTTATATTTCAATTATTGCTATCAGAGACGCTGTTCCAAAAAGTCTCCAACTACCATAAACTGAAAAGAGCCGTCTTACGACAGCTCCTTTTCATTATGTACTTTTATCCGATAACCTTCTTCACTGCTTCCAATACACGCTCCGCCTGGAATGGCTTTACAATAAAGTCACGCGCTCCCGACTGAATCGCTTCAATAACCATCGCCTGCTGCCCCATCGCCGAACACATGATAATAGCCGCATTCGCATCATTCCCTTTGATCGCTTTTAATGCCTGAATACCGTCCATCTCAGGCATCGTGATATCCATCAGCACCAGATCCGGCTTTACTTCATTATATTTATCAACCGCTATCTTTCCGTTTTCCGCCTCTGCAGCTATCGTATAACCGTGTTTTGTTAAAATATCTTTAATCATCATTCGCATAAACGCCGCATCGTCGACAAT
>CAMWKN010000132.1 GCA_947174825.1 uncultured Clostridium sp. | reverse complement strand
GATGATAAGCACTACCGTCTTCAAACTGAGTAGAAGCGATATCAATAATTCTTTCACGAGCGCGCTCTGGAATCAGGTGTACAAAACCTAACAGATCCTGGCAGGAATCACGGAATCCCATGCCTCGTCCAATACCTGATTCATAGTAGGAAGCAGAACGGGACATATTAAAGGTAACCATACACTGATACTGGTTCCAGATGTTAACCATACGATCCAGTTTTTCTTCGTCGGACTTGACAGTAAACTTGGACAACAGATTTTCCCAGTGATCCTGCAGTTCCTTTAAGGCAGCAGCTACCTGCTCGTCCGTCTGGAATTTTGCTAACAATTCATTGGCTGGTTTCTTGTTAATTACATCCTGTGCCTCAAACTTCTGATCCTGTGGATTCTCGCAGTAACCCAATACAAAGATCATGCTTTTGGATTCGCCCGGTTCTAATGTGATATCAATCTGATGGGAACCGATTGGATACCATCCACTTGCAATAGAGTTGTGTGATTTACCTTCTGCTACTACCTGTGGATCAGTAACTCCATGAAAAGCACCCAGGAACTCATCACGGCTGGTGTCAAATCCGTTTACCGGGCAGTTTACACTATATACAGCATAGTGATTACGGCGCTCACGGTATTCTGTTTTATGATAAATTGTAGAGTCAATGACTTCTACTTCACCAATGTTCAGATTACGCTGATAGTTGGTCATATCGTCCATGGCATTCCACAGACAGAATTCAATATAGGAAAATACAGAGAATGTCTTTTTTTCATTTGATTCATTTGTCATTGTCAGGTGATTTACTTCGCAGTTATCATTGACTGGGACAAATGCCAACAGGGATGCCTTTAATCCGTTTTTGACAGAAGTAAAACGGCTATATCCCATACCATGACGGCACTCATAGGAATCTAAGTCGGTTTTTACCGGCTGCCAGCCCGGATTCCATACGGAATCTCCCTCTTTGATGTAATAATAACGTCCACCTTCATCATTTGGGATATTATTGTAACGATAACGTGTCAGACGTAATAATTTAGCATCTTTATAGAAGCTATATCCGCCACAAGTGTTGGAAATCAATGAAAAGAAACTATTGCTCCCCAAGTAGTTGATCCAAGGCAGTGGTGTCTTTGGTGTTGTAATGACATACTCCTTATTTGGATCATCAAAAAAACCAAATTTCATAATCTTATCCTCATTTCTGCGCTGCTGTCTCTTTTTTCAGATCAGTGCCGCAGCACTGGCACAAATCTGACGGATAAGGAGGGATTTCTTATTAGATAAAAGCCCTGTTACCCGTAACTCCATATTTCGCCTATAGGCATACATTATATAGATGGTTATAACCAGTTTCTGGGAAAACCAACAATAAAAGTATATCCTAATCAAGGGGGGAAATCAAGGGAAAATGCCAATTTACTTAAAGATTTTCGTAAGGAATTTTCAAATGACATTTCCAGTGGTGGTGGATGTTTGTGCAAAAGATATTTTTCTGTCAAAATAGGGAAAGATAAAATGGTGTATTGTTGCAGATCTAGGGAATAAGTATTATAATGATAAGAATTGAGCAAATTTTGGAAAACGGAATATTTGTGCCATAGTAGTGCAGAAATGGGGTAAATGATGAATAAAAGAAATCTAACAGAGGAGTTATTGGAATTTATTGAGCAGAGTCCCAGTGCTTTTCATGTGATTGAAAATATGAAAACAGAATTACGGGATGCCGGATATCAGGAATTGACGGAGTCCATCCCGTGGTCCTTAGAGTCGAACGGAAAGTATTATGTAGTGCGTAACGATGCATCTTTGATTGCATGGCAGATGCCACAGATGGAAGATACCAGTGCTTATCGGGGATATCATATTGTGGCAGCCCATAGTGATTCCCCTGCCTTTCTGGTGAAGGAGCATCCGGAGATGTGTGCGGAACAGGCATATATCAAGCTCAACACAGAAAAATATGGTGGTATGATTTTATCTACCTGGCTTGACAGGCCGCTTTCGGTGGCAGGACGGGTGCTATTGGAACAGGATGGACAGCTTGTGAGCAGATTGGTTAATGTGGATCGTGATCTGTTGGTCATTCCCAGTCTGGCAATCCACATGGAACGGAAATTAAATCAGGGTTATGAATATAATGCGCAGCGTGATATGTTGCCGATTTATGCGGATCAAACCGGAAAGGGGAGTTTTTCGGAGGTGGTGGCAGAAGCAGCAGGGATTTCAGATGCGGATCAGATTCTGGCACAGGAATTATATCTTTATGTTCGGGAATTTGGGCGAATTTTGGGACATGAGGGGGAGTGGATTTTGTCGCCCCGTTTAGACGATCTGCAGTGTGTGTTTGGATTGCTGCAGGCGATGAAACAGTCTCGTCCAGGGCGGTATATTAATGTTACTGCGGTGTTCCATAATGAGGAGGTGGGAAGCACCACCAGACAGGGAGCGGATTCTACCTTTTTGGAAGATGTGTTATTGTGGATTAGCGAAGCGGTAGGAGAAAGTTTTGGACAGTACCGCCGCAAGCTTTCCCAGAGTTTTTTGCTTTCAGCTGATAATGCCCATGCCCTGCATCCGAATCATCCGGAAAAGGCAGATCCTACCAATCGTCCAGTATTAAATGGTGGAATTGTATTGAAATATCATGGTGGACAGAAATATACCACGGATGCTGTTACGGCGGCAAGGGTAAAGTTGTTATGTGAAGAGGCAGGAGTACCATATCAGATTTATCACAATCGTTCCGATATTCTGGGTGGTTCGACTCTGGGGAATATTTCCGCATCCCATGTATCTGTTCCGGCAGCGGATATTGGTCTGGCGCAGTTGGCGATGCATTCAGCAGTGGAGACGGCAGGAAGCCGGGATGTGCAGTATTTGATTGGGCTGTTGAAACATTTTTATCAGCAGTGATGTAGATTATGTAAACACTAAGCAGGAAGGATACCAGAGGAATATGGCGGAGTCAAACAGGGAAAGGGCAAAACAAAGACTAAAAGAGCAGAAGCGAAAACAGCGAGATCGGAAAAAAGAACGTAGCAGACGGGCGAAGAAATCCGCCAAGGGGAAGCGGATTAGTTGGGAGAAGCTGGATAATACAGCGAATCTGTTTCCGGCGATTGCTACCCACAATATGACCAACGTGTATCGGATCTCGGTCACTTTGCAGGATAAGGTGGACAAGGATTTGTTACAGCAGGCTTTGGATGAGCTGTTACCGGAATTTGATACCTTTCGGGTAAGGCTGCGGAAGGGTATATTCTGGAATTATTTTGAGACAAACCAGCAGAGTCCGCCCTTAGTAGAGAGAGAGCAGGCGTATCCCTGTAGTTATATTGAACCATATACCAACAATGGCTATCTCTTTCGAGTGTCCTATTATCAGGACAGAATTAATCTGGAAGTATTTCATGTACTGGCAGATGGTATGGGAGGCGTCAATTTCCTGCGGGAGCTTACATACCGCTATTTACAGTTGAAATATCCTGAATTGGGGAAAAAGACAGACGGTGGCTTGTCGGACGAGACTTCCCTGAATACGGAGGACAGTTATCTCAAAAATTATCGGCATGGACGTGCTAAAGGATATAAAACAGCCCGGGCAGTGGAAGTTCGGGGAGAAAAATTACCTGGCGGTGCCATGGGGGTATTGCATGGTTATTTGCCATTAACAGAAGTGAAACGGGTTTGTAAAGAAAGGCAGATTAGTATTAATGAGTATCTGACTTCTCTGCTGATCTATAGTATCTATCGGGAATATTTACATGGAAGCATATCAAAGCGTCCCATTGCAGTGGCGGTGCCGGTTAATCTCAGACCGTATTTTGATTCCATGACAACCCGTAATTTTTTTGTGATGGTCAGTGCCGTATTTCAGCCTGACAGAGAGGAACGGTATAGCAGGCAGGAGGTACAGGATATTGTTGTGGCAAGTCTGCGGGAACAGATTAACCGAAAACATTTAGAGGATCTATTTTCCTATAATGTGTCCAACCAGAAAAATATTGTTTTACGGTCGGTGCCTATGTTTATTAAGATTTTGGCAATGCGCTTTGTATATCAGTCTTCTGCCCGGGCAAATACCACAACGCTGACTAATATTGGCAGTTTTTCCATTGCACCGGAGTATCAGGATTATGTTAAGCGTTTTCATGGAATGATCGCCATGTCAACCGGACAAAAAATCAAAGGATTAGTTTGCTCTTATGGCGATGAATTGGTTTTGAATTTTACATCTACGCTGCGTGATGTTTCTATACAGCGTCGGGTGTTCCGGCTGTTAGTCGAGGACGGAATTCCGGTTACTGTGGAAAGTAATGGTGTGTATTATGATTAAATGGAAAAGTGGAAAGTATTGGAATTGATTAGATTAAAGATAAACGGAAAGTAACGGTGTCTGTTATGAATAAATGTAAAAAATGTGGAGTAACGATTGCGGATCAGACCAGAGTCTGTCCGCTGTGCTATATGGTATTGACGATAGATGAACAGAAGAAACCTTCCAAAACATATCCCAATATTACGGAGAAGAGGAAGTTGTGGACAAAGATCTGGAAGATTGCTACCTTTGTTCTGGTTTTGGTACAGATATTTTTGATAGGAATGAATGTTGCCTATTATCAGGGAATTCGTTGGTCCATGATTAGCGGGGTGGCGATTTTGTACTTGCTGATTTCCCTGCATCAGTTGATTCTGCATCCGGATAGCCTGGTGCGTAAGCTGTTTCGGCAGACTGTGATGGTGTGGCTGCTGTTACTTGCCATTGATCTGGCGTTGCGCTTTCGGGGATGGTCCTTTACCATTGGGATTCCCTGTGTCATATTGAGTTTGAACGCTATCGTTCTGGTGTGCATGATTGTACAGTTCCGCAATTGGCAGAATTATCTTCTGCTACAGATGTTTGCACTATTAGTGAGTATTTTTGCTGTGGTGCTGTGGGTAATGCAGCGTCATCCCTATGGAATTTTGGCATGGATTACTTTGGGAATTACTGCAATCTTTTTTGGATTCTGTGTCTTTTTTGGCAATACCAAAGCGAAAAATGAACTACGGAGAAGGTTTTATATTTGATCATTTTTGGATAGACATCCGTTTACATTAGTGTAATCATCCGTTTATGTGTTTATATGAACGGCTACGTGAAAGGGGATTAACCGTATGGGGGCGAAAACAAAGAATAAAATCAGTGCAAGAGCCAGGTTTGTCAAAGCCTGTATTCATGCAATGGCATCAAATCAGCTATTTGGAACACAGATTCAGACGGGAGAGTTACAGAAAAAGATCGTAGAGCCGGAATGGAAATGCCCGGATGGATATAGCCTGAGTAAGATCGATATGAGACACTTCGGGATGGAGTGGTTTGCCCCGGCAGAAGTGGGGGATCAGGTAGTATTACAGCTGCATGGTGGTGGTTACATCAATCGGCTGCGTAATATTTACCGGGATTTTGCGGTGAAATATAGTGGAATGGCAGAGGGGCTTCCGGTTCTCAGTGTGGATTACCGGGTGGCACCAGAGCATCCCTATCCTGCCGCCTTGCTGGATGCGATAGAGGCATACCGTTGGCTGCTGGAATTGGGATATAGCGGAGAGCAGATTATTGTGGTGGGAGACTCTGCAGGCGGTGGTCTGGCATTGGCATTATCCATGTGGCTGCGGGATCAGGATATGAGTTTGCCGGGGACACTGGTATTGATGTCGCCCTGGGCGGATCTTACCGCATCGGGAAAGTCCTATGAAGTAAATT
>CAMWKN010000131.1 GCA_947174825.1 uncultured Clostridium sp. | reverse complement strand
GTGACAGAGATACCGGTTAATAAGATAAATCTGGGAATACCAAATTATGGTTACGATTGGACATTGCCATATGAATCCGGAGTATCCAGAGCGACTACTATCGGAAATATACAGGCGGTGCAGATTGCAATTCGTTATGGTGCCGCCATTGCCTTTGATGAGGTGGCGCAGACGCCTTATTTCCGCTATACAGATAATGGCATAGAGCATGAGGTCTGGTTTGAAGACGTGCGGAGTATGCAGGGAAAATTTAATCTCGTGAAAGAATTCTCCCTGCGTGGAATGGGATATTGGCAGCTGATGAGGCTTTTCCTGGCAAATTGGATACTTTTAGAAGATCAATTTACGATACAATAATACAGTAAAGAAACGGTATTATTTTTTTACCCGGATGGTCAGTTTCGTTGTTATATTATTATAGGTTTTGATTTTAATTACAGCAGTTCCAGCATGTTTAGCAGTGATTTTCCCGTTCTTATCTACAGATGCAATGCGGGAAGCGGTAGAGCGGAATGTCAGTTTATGGCTGGCACTTCCGGCAGATAGACGGGTGCGTATCTGGTATTTTTGTTTTCGTTTTAATGTCTTGAATTTTGGTTTTGTCTGAATCGTTTTTGGTGCTTTTTTTACAGTCACCTTATATTTTGTTTGTATTGTTCCGGCAGAGACTGTGATTGTGGCAGTTCCGTTGCGTTTTGCATGGAGCTTTCCATTTTTTTCCACTTTTGCCACGGATGGTTTACTGCTGCGGAATTTTAATTTAGAACTTGCAATATGTTTGGTGGTAATCTTAGGTCGATAGCTTTCTCCCTTTCCCAGAACTATCTTTTTTTCAGTTATATTGATATGTGGCGCTTTGGCGGTATTCTTGGCATAAGCTTTGACACATAGATTGTTGTAGCCGTTTTCAGCAATATCCATCCATTTTTTTCCAGAATCGGCATAGTAAAAACTCTGGCCGGCTTTGCTTCCGTAGATTGTCTGAATGGCGCTCTGAGAAGATGTTTGGTTTTTTCCTTCAATAGGCATATAGTTGATGCCGGTAGGGCAGTCTGAATAGGTTATTACAACGGAAAAACGTGTGCCTGCTTTTAGCTTGACTGCCTGTTTTAACGGAATGGTATGGAAACCATTATACGTAATGCGTCCTGAGGTCGTACTGGCTTTGATTAATTTGCCGCTGGTAGGCTTGTTTTTGCTGCTATTGGTGTAGATTTGTATTTTATACGCCTGATTGTCGTTGATGGTATATAGTCCAATTGCATTTAATGTCTGGTGATAGTCTTTCTGGACAGTATAGATATTTGCAGCCTTGACGCTATTTTGTCTGCCTATAATAGCAGATCCCCAACCGGAGCCGTCATATTGGTAGTTGGTATCATAGTTATCGGCTGGCTCTACTTCAAAGGAATAAATTTCACAGATGGAAGGTTCATAATAGGAGAGCCAGAAGTAGCCTTGGTCGCCAACAGAGGTGCCATAGCTATTTGCAATGAGCCAGGCGCCATTTTGGGATGGACGACAGGAAGATGGAAAATTGTTACGGGAAAAATTATCATCCCATCCTACAATCGTCACACAATGATTTGCAGCCTTAACTGCTATGGAGCCTTTGTATGTATTTTGATAATAGGTTGTGATGTTATTTGCATTTGTTTGTAAATTGTTTTTGGCATAAAAGAATCCGACAGATAATGCCCCTTTTTTCAATAGAGCTTCTTTGATAACATTGCGATCTGCCTTATCGTAGCAGGTAGCATTTTGCAAATGGTAGTTAGATTGATAACGCATTTTTTTATCAGCCTGTTTCATAGAATTCGCCATGGATTTGATTTGCCGTTGGTTGGCAGCTTGCAATGGTGCGGCATTTTCCATGACAACACCAGACCAGCGTGCTAAGGTAAAAGAAGCGATCAGAGCAGATCCCCCACGGTAGTAAGCAGCATCCACATCATTAGAAATTGGATAAAATCCGTCTAAATGAAGCGGATCAGAAGATTTTTGTGAAGCATGAAAAGAAAACCATGCCAGATGATTTTCTGAAAAGTTAGCTTTTTCAATAGGAAGCAGACCTTTTCGGATGGCATTGGATTCAGCCGATTTAAGGGCAGAAAATGCCCAGCAGACACCACTGGCTCCTTGGTCTTTGATATCCGTGATAATGGCATCGTTACGAATATCATAGGATGCAGGGAGAGAGGAACTCGGAACAGGAGTTTCCGTAGCTGCTGGCAATGGAGTTTCTGAGACAGATGGTGTTTCTGTTGGAACAGGGGGTTTGGTAGGAAAAGGTATTTCCGAAATAGCAGGGGGTTCATCAACGGAAAGTCCCCCCTTGGCGTATAGCAAGTTCTGGGCAGTGGGATTTTCCACAACAGGTATGTTATCTGTTGTAGAATGCGATTGTTCAGATGCTGATACATCAACGATATTCCCCATAGAAGACAGGAGAATACTTACGATTAAACAAATACATAAAGTATACAGGTAGTTTTTTCTTTTCATATTAGCTCCATTCTATTACTGTGATAAAAGTTAATCTCACTATTGTTATTCCCTTATTTCTATAGTAGAATGTCTCTATGGCAAAAATATGAAATCTGGAGGACAAAATGAAAATAGTAAAAGACATTCTGAAAGGTATTTTGATCGGTGTTGCGAATGCGATACCGGGTGTAAGTGGTGGTACAATGATGGTTTCCATGGGAATCTATGATGATATTATATATTGTATCACGCATTTGTTCAAGCAGTTAAAGAAAAGCATTATGACCTTACTTCCGTATTTAATTGGAATGGCGATTGGTATTGTCGGCTTGGCATTTGCAATCGGTTATCTGTTGGAGCATTTTGAGTTTCAGACGAAAATGGCGTTTATTGGTTTGATTTTAGGCGGGGTGCCATTACTTTTTGGCAAAATTAAGGAAAAGAAGAAAGGATTTCCACATGCATGTATATTTCTGCTATTTTTTGTGGCAATTATTGCAATGGAATATTTTGGTGGAGAGAGCAGCGATGTTACCTTGAAAGTCGGTGTGATTCCAGCAATTCTTATTTTCCTGGTTGGTGTAATTGCTTCGGCAACCATGGTAATACCAGGTGTCAGCGGATCTATGATGTTGATGATTTTGGGGTATTATAATCCTATTATGGCAGCCGTTAAAGATTTTGTTGTGGCGTTGACTTCTATGGATATTTCTAAAATGATAACTTTATGTGGCTCTCTGGTACCATTTGGTTTGGGAGTGGTTATTGGAATTTTTGCGATTGCCAAGTTAATTGAAGTATTGTTGCAGCGTTATGAAGTTTTTACCTATTGTGGGATTTTAGGACTGGTTATGTCTTCTCCTGTTGTGATATTAATGGGAACTGCCTTGGTAGGTATGGGTGCTTTAACTTGGATTAGCGGTATAGTGGTAATGGCACTGGGTATCCTATTTGCATGGAAGTTGGCAGATTAATTTGTTTGTATTTGGGGATACGAGGGGGAATGTAAGATGCAACAAGATAAACGGGAGTTACATCGGAGGATTTTAGTCAATCTGGGTGTTACACTTTTTTGGCTTTTGTTTATTATTATATTAGGTCCCCGCTTACTCCGATTCTTTTTACCGCTTCTGGTTGCATGGTTAATTGCCATACTGGCAAATCCACTGGTTAGTTTTCTGGAACGTCGGATTAAGCTGATGCGGAAACATGGTTCTATGTTGGTTATTGCCTTGGTTCTGGTCATGATTGCTGGCTTATTATTTTTGTTGACGTGGTGGATTATTGCAGAAATTAGGGGCTGGCTGGTAAATTTACCAGAATTGTATCAGAATGTTATCATTAATTTACAGTTGGCGTTGTCGTCTCTTTCAGAACGTTTCCAGTTTCTACCAGATAATTTGGATACTTTTTGGTCAGAGGGGAAAATCAACGACTATATTTTATCTGCTTTAAATTCCCTGAAGGTAGATCCGATCCAGAAGGTGGGAGGTTTGGCTGGTTCTATTGCAGATGGTCTGGTCATTTCAATTTTAACTATTATGTTAGCCTATTTTTTTGTGGCAGAAAAAAATCAGATTGTGGATACTCTTCGGAAGTATATGCCGGATAGTGTCAAAAATATATGGAAAACCACACAGAAAGTAATGCTTAGTGCAGTGGGAGGTTATCTCAAAGCATGTTTTAAAATCATGTTTGTGATATTTGTTATTCTATCCATATTTTTCGTGGCATTACATGTGGAGTACTCTCTGTTGATTGCATTATTTGTGGCTATTATGGATTTTCTGCCATTTATTGGAACAGGAACGATATTATGGCCCTGGGCATTATATCATTTGCTAATTGGCAATTATTTCCGTGCCGTTGTATTGATTATCGCATATTTTGTGACATTATTGGCGCACCGTCTTCTGGAGCCGAAGTTAGTGGGAGATAGTGTGGGGATTAGTCCGTTTCTGACTTTAATCTCCATGTTTGTTGGTTATCGCATGAAAGGTATGTTGGGATTGATCGTAGGAATACCGGCAGGGATGTTGATTAAGGCATTAATAGAGGAAGGCGTCTTTGAAAGCCAGATCCGGGGAATCCACATTTTAGCAGAGGATATCCGAGAGTTTCGAAAGTATTGATGCCTGTGTAATAAATACCAAATAACGGACACATATGCCTAGCTAGGTGTTTTCGTTATTTGGTATTTAAATTATATTTCAAAATGATGAATGTTTAAAGTTGTTCGTTCTGCAGCGATTGTTCGTCCAGCTATTATGTGGAATAGACCATTGATTGCGTGGTATAGTAGAACGCCAATCAATGTTCCGAATAGTGCAGATACATAGTCGTCGATATGACCACGGCCAAGTCCGGATAACTTCTGTGATACTTCCAGAAGTAATGGGAATAGCAGATAGCATAGCAGACGTAGAATAAATGGTTTCTTCTTACCGTAAGCGCAGACATAAAATCCAAATGGAATAAACAGAACTATCATTTCAGCCAGAAAACAAAACAGAGGAAAGAGACTATGGTTTGTTCGTACCATTTCTTCCAGATAGGTACCGGTGGCCATATATGGTATGAAGTTCTGTGCACCGAATGCCAGCTCTTTATATGGTGGTACAATTGGTGTCAGATAATATTGTTTGATCAGAGAGAAAACATAAACAACTGCTAATATCACACTGGTTTCACGGAAAAATCGATCATATCCATTGAACCGGGGGCTGGGATCATTCAGATCACGCAATGTACAGTAGATAAAAGGAGTCAGCCAGTTGGATAATACCAGAAAAACCAGACTGAAATCATAAGAAATCCACTGGTTTGGCTGAATTAAATAAACGATTATAGAAAAAAGTAAGGTACCAAAAGTCATAAATCCAGCATGTAATACATTATAAGTATAACTAAGTGCCATTTCCAAAAAGAAATGGGATAGTATGAGTGAACAAATAATCGAGAATATAATTGCCCATATATGCTGTGGCAGAAAATAATAAATAAAACCTTCGCAGATTAAGGCAATCAATGATAATAAAATAACCAGACTGCTGATATTGATAGTACGTGCATTCATAGTTTTTTCCTTTCTTCGATCCGTATCTCATTTTGTTCTTTGGTATTTGTTTGCATAGCGATGGTTCTATTATAGGATATTTCTACAGAAATTTCAAAGAATTTCTACAGAAAATGCTTGACAGTTTGAAAAAGTTTTGATATATTAAACAAGTCGCATAAAGCGCATGGGATCTTAGCTCAGCTGGGAGAGCATCTGCCTTACAAGCAGAGGGTCACAGG
>CAMWKN010000130.1 GCA_947174825.1 uncultured Clostridium sp. | reverse complement strand
GTCTTACAAAATGTCCAGCAACATTATTTACAAAAATTCGTCGGAGCTGTTGGAATCATCCATCAGCTATCAGTCCAGCAGCATCGCATCCTGGCTCAATGAAAATCTATCCGCTTTTTCCATGGTCAAACAAACGATTGAACAAACAAATCCGTCGGACGCAGAACTACAAAAGCTATTGGATGCAACCTCAGGTTACAATTCCAATTATCCCAATGGCATGTATGTAGCTGATATGAATGGAAATGTTATGAAAGCAGCCGCATCAGAGGCAACTTATAGCGATGTGAAAAATGCAACCTGGTATAAGGAAGGATTATCCCGAATCAATATGCGCTATGGATCTGCTTATCAAAGTGCTGAAGGCATTAATCAGGTCAGTGCATCTGCCATTATTAATGACGGTTCCGATCAAACCAGGGTCATATCTGCCGATGTTTCTCTGGAACGTATTACGATTATTGTCAACTCTTTTGTCAAAATGAGTCAGGCGAAAGCCTTCCTGGTAGATTCCAGAGACCGCACAATTCTGGCACACCGGGATAGTGATCTGATTTCTACCAAACTGGACACGAAAAGCGCAGACAAGTTTATGTCCGGCATTGCAGAACGCTTTAACAAAAGAGATTACAAGGAATCTGTGATTGCCGGCAATCTAACCAGTTTTCAGACAGTATCGGGAACTGACTGGATATTGGTTTCCTACATCCCTACTAAAATTATTTATGCCGATGTCAATACCCTGCGCATCAGAATGACTGTAATTGCCATAGTGTCATTGCTACTGTTAATCTTAATCATTGAACGTTGTATACATATTTTGCTGAAACCAGTCCGTGGATTAACCAATACCATTACCACTATGACAAATGGTGACTTTACGGTTGATGTAGATATCCGGAGCAGAGATGAAATTGGTAAAATGGGTCGCAGCGTGGAACGTTTTATCCAGACCATCCGAGGTATGCTGCATGAAATCCAAGATATTTCTGAACAGGTTTCCACGCAATCCAGCACCACCAATGATCTGTCTGTGGATATGAATGGTGTGGCAAAGACACAGGCAGAAGCCATGAGTGAGTTAAATAACACCGTGGATCAATTATCCGAATCCATCTCAGATATTGCAGAAAACGCCACTGCACTGGCATTGGTAGTATCCGACACCAAAGACACCAGCATCAAAGTACAGGAATTCATGGATCAAACCGTAAATGTATCGGAACGTGGTAAACAGGATATGAGCCAGGTAAGTGAGGCTATGAGTAATATCAGCCAATCCATCCAGAAATTGGACGAAGCTATTATCAATGTCGGAAAATCTTCGGAAGAGATTACCAATATTGTTTCCGGCATCGGTAGTATCGCAGACGAAACTAATCTGCTGTCGCTGAACGCTTCTATTGAAGCCGCCAGAGCAGGGGAAGCCGGCAAAGGTTTTGCTGTAGTGGCAACAGAAATCGGTAAACTGGCACAAACCAGCAGCGAATCCGTAGAGAATATTGTTGAGCTCATTGGCGATGTTACCCATCTGGTGCAGGAAACAGTAGAACAAGCGGCCGAAAGTATGAAGAGCATTGATGCCAGCAGCAAGTTAATCGACACCGCATTGGATACTTTTGATGAAATATTCCGGGATATCCATAATACTGGCGATTTGATTGATAATATGATGAAGAAAGTCAGCGAGGTTGATGACGTGGCATCCAACGTAGCGGCAATTTCTGAGGAACAGGCAGCCAGCATTGATGAAATCCTGGCAACCTCTGAGAACATGGTAGTACAGGCAAATGCCATTGCCGATAGTAGCAGCACAGTTATGGACGACGCGAAAGAATTGTCAGACAGTGCAGTCAGCTTAAAAGAAAGCGTTGAACATTTCAAAATCTAAGAGAGAGGTAGTAGTATGAATAGAAAAAAGATATGGAGTATCTTACTGATCCTGACCTTGTGCGTAGGATTGTTTTCCGGCTGCAAAGGAGGTTCCTCAGAAGATGATTCTGCCAAAGGTATTAAAATGTATATGACCGTATCCTCAACGGATACATTTCGACAAAATCTAATGGATGAAGCTAAAAAATTAGCAGAAGAAATGGGAGCAGAAATTAAGTTGGTGGATGCAGAGGGCTCCCTGGAAAACCAGATGGCACAGATCCGTGAAGCAGTAGACGGTGGATATGATGTTATCCTTTGTAATCCGGTGGATATTGATACCACCTTACAACTACAGGTAGTAGCTGGCGATTTACCAATGGTTTTCTGGAATTCCTGCCCAAGTGAAGAACGACTGGAAGGAGATAAATATGTCTTTGCCGGTTCCAACGAGGCAGATGCCGGAACCTACCAGGGCGAATTTATATTGGAGCATTTTGCTAATCAGGATACCATCAATATTGCCATTATGGAGGGGCAGAAACTTCACCCAGCAACCCTGGGCAGATCCAATGCCTTAAAGGCAGTATTGGATGACTCCGGCAAACAGATTAACTATGTGTATGACGACAATGCTGACTGGGACCTGGATACCGCCAAGGCACAGTTCGATGTATTCCTAAAAACAGGACAAAAAGTGGATGTAGTCGCATGTAACAACGACAATATGGCATTGGGTGTATTACAATCCTGTGAGGAACATGGAATTTCTCCCGATGAAATTACCGTCATTGGCGTGGACGCCACCGATGTAGGATGTGCTGCCATCGAAGAAGGAAAAATGGCATTTACCGTATGCCAGTCTGCTATCGGACAAGCCACCTACGCTGTGAAAGCCGCTGCCAGACTGGCGCGGAAAAAGAGCCTGAAAGGGCTGGATTATCTGTCCGAGAATCACAAGTATATATGGGTACCGTTTGAAAAAGTGGATCTGTCGAATGTGGCGGATTATAAGTAAATCGAAAATTGCAGATAAACTCAAAAGTGGCAGGTGTATACATTGCTTTGCACCTGCCACTTTTATAATTAATGTAATTGATAGAAAAATCAAATACACCTCTGATTTCGTATAGAAATTTATGAACAACTTTCAGCTCTGTATTTTTGATATAAGCGCCTCTTGCAAGATCTGTGAAAAATTAAGTCCCATGGATATCGCCCTTTCATTGAGCCATGATGGGATGGTTAATGTTTTTTTCACTGCTTTTGTATCTTTATACTGATTGATATCACAGGATACTAGCGAGGCAAATCCATCTTCTGGATGATACAATGAAATATCAGATGGCATAGCTAGTTTTTCATTCTGCTCTAGGATAGTAAGAAGATATCCAGATAAAGCTTCTTGAGCAGATTCCATAGTTTCTGTAATGGTGGATCCATAAGTTTGACACCCTGGAAGATCTGGAAATTCTACCCAGTAGGAATCTTCTTCTTGGTGAAAAATAGCAGGATACACAAATAACATAATATCAAACCTCCTTATATGGATTCTATGCGTTCTAGGCTTATTTCAACCCAGTATCCTTAAGAATTTTGTTGAGTAAGCCAGTAGGAATATCCTTACCATGTATAGGGATCACTGTAGTTTCTCCATCTTTTTGAAGAATATGATGACTGCCATGAATACGAGTTATCGTCCATCCGTTTTTCTTCAATAGTTTTAATAATTCTTTGTCTTTCATGTTCCTCCCCCCTATAGAAACATAATAACACGTATAGCACGTGCTGTAAATATTGTTTAATAAACAATTTTTTTATTCTGTTATTGTTAAAACAGTTTTTTTTCAAGTCAGACCGAATATTTACATCATTCTCAAACTACCCATGCTGTTGTTACCGTGACTTATACGTTTGAGTATCATAAATTTTTACATCATTCTCAAACACGTGAGGGAAAATGACCAGTGCTTATTTTGTTTGAGTGCCATACATTTTTACATCATTCTCAAACGCGACAACTGTATTATTTATGGTCACAATAGTTTGAGTACCATACATTTTTACATCATTCTCAAACAGAGTTTTCAGACTACAGAGGAATGAAAAGAGTTTGAGTACCATACATTTTTACATCATTCTCAAACGGTCTATCAGAGCGACAAAGAGAAAGCTGAGTTTGAGTACCATACATTTTTACATCATTCTCAAACTAATGTAGCCGATACTCAAAGTGAAGAACTAGTTTGAGTACCATACATTTTTACATCATTCTCAAACGCCTTGCACAACAATCCAGTTACCACTTAAGTTTGAGTACCATACATTTTTACATCATTCTCAAACGTACAGTGTTAATTCCTAATGGTAATAGTGGTTTGAGTACCATACATTTTTACATCATTCTCAAACCAGGATCGGACAATTATACGAAATATGGCAGTTTGAGTACCATACATTTTTACATCATTCTCAAACGAAAATATTACGCTTTTATATTGACTTACCGTTTGAGTACCATACATTTTTACATCATTCTCAAACAACCAGGGAATCTGTTATAAATGACATAATGTTTGAGTACCATACATTTTTACATCATTCTCAAACTGCCAGAATTATGATAACGATTAATTCAAAGTTTGAGTACCATACATTTTTACATCATTCTCAAACGAAGGATTTTATCTCTCTTCCAGTGAAAGAGTTTGAGTACCATACATTTTTACATCATTCTCAAACAGTACAATCACCTGTTTTTATTCCTGGCGAGTTTGAGTACCATACATTTTTACATCATTCTCAAACAACACTCTTTTCCGCTGACGATATAACTCCGTTTGAGTACCATACATTTTTACATCATTCTCAAACCCATTAGAAACTAACATGTTTATAGGTAAGTTTGAGTACCATACATTTTTACATAATTCTCAAACTCGTTCAACAGGTGTTTTGTAAAAGTATAAGTTTGAGTACCATACATTTTTACATCATTCTCAAACTATCTAAAAAGGGGTTGCGAAAACAAAATAGTTTGAGTACCATACATTTTTACATCATTCTCAAACAGTAGTAAGTATGTTGTCATCTTTAGTGCTGTTTGAGTACCATACATTTTTACATCATTCTCAAACTCTTGGCTGTTTTATCAACTCTCCAATCTTGTTTGAGTACCATACATTTTTACATCATTCTCAAACTTTCTCTGCTGTTTTTCTGTGTTTCTCTGTGTTTGAGTACCATACATTTTTACATCATTCTCAAACACTACTTATGCAAGACATGAAATACTTTCAGTTTGAGTACCATACATTTTTACATCATTCTCAAACGATAAAATAAACGCACCGTATTTATCTAGCGTTTGAGTACCATACATTTTTACATCATTCTCAAACGTGATAGATAATATCACGCACCATTTATATGTTTGAGTACCATACATTTTTACATCATTCTCAAACCCAAGACAGTGACACTATAGCGTTTTCTGTGTTTGAGTACCATACATTTTTACATCATTCTCAAACAGGTATCTGATCCGGTTAACAAAAGCATATGTTTGAGTACCATACATTTTTACATCATTCTCAAACCTCAAATTAGAAAATGAAACGCCATCACCAGCAAAAAAGTATATCTTGTACCCAAACCTTTTCGTCTAATTCATTATATCATTTCTTATATTTGAACTCAATAAATTTCACAATTATCCTGATCAATAATATAATACTTTTCATCAGCGCGAGGATTCTCTATTGAGGACTCCATCAACAGAACATTCCAATTTCGCTGCTTTATCTCCTGATAAAATAGTTCCAATTCTTTCTCAGTAAAATATACATGTAAATGAAAAAAGATATATAACTTTGTATGCATCACATCCTGTGTCAAAATACAATATTGAAGTAATCTCTCTAAATC
>CAMWKN010000129.1 GCA_947174825.1 uncultured Clostridium sp. | reverse complement strand
GGATGACATGATTCCTATTGAGGAGAAGAAGGCTTTTCTGGAGACATTGCCCCGGGTTTCTCTGCATGTGGTAACAAAAGATACGGTGGATGGTGTTGTGTTCCACTCGGCAGGACATTCTCTGGGGGCTGATTTATTGAAGGTATTTGAGAGGGCGATAGAGGAGTTGGATAAGGTAGGGAAGGAACAGGAGGAAGCTGCTGGGATCATGATAGAAGAACAGGATTTGGCAGAAGGGGTAGAGCGGGCAGCTAAAGAGCATAAACCACTATTTCGGAATTATGCTTTTCAGACAGAACGCTATGATTATGAAGTGGATTGGAGCAGCGGTATACCGCTTCTATTTTGTAAGGAACGGTAGATCTTCGCACAGAGAGAAAGTAGGTAATACTGGAAGAGATGATATCAAATGATATAGGGAGGACAGGATGATGAGTATGTATGATGATGCGAAGGATTTAATTAATTTTATACAGAAATACGAGAATGTTCCTATTCCCAACTTGGATGAGTTTAATCAGGGAATGTTGGATTATCAAGAGAAAATAATGGATATCCGATTTTTGCCGGAGGAGGAGAAAAAGGAGATTTTTGGATATCTAATGGAACACGTGGGGAATTTTCAGGAATTACTCCAGATTTATATTTATTCGGTGTTGGCATACTTTTTTGAGGGTGGTTCCTATGTTGACCGAATTCTGGAATTAAGCGAGAATAATCCGGTTCTCGTGGAGGAAAACCGTTATTTCATCTATAATCAGATACAGATGTATGCTTTCCGCTGGGAAAAATCAATAGGCAGGGAAACTTCCTGGAAACTGCGCATGATGTATCGGGATATTTATCACAGTTATCGAAAACAATTGGGAATTAAGCCTGGTGTTGTACCGGTGGAGAAGCGGAATAAAGCAGTCGTTGTCTTTTTGATTAGTCAGTACCTCAATGAACAGCATGGTCCTACGAAAACCGTATTGGATCGTTGTGAAGTGATTGCTGAGAAAATGGGAGCAACACCTGTGATCATAAACACAGCAGAGTTAGGCAGCAGATCGGGGTATATTCCTTATTTTCAACCCTTATTTGGAAGCTATCTGGAGCGCTTGCAGAATACCCAGAAGGTAAGTTATCATGGCAGGGAATTTCCATATCTTCAATGTAGCAAGATTATGCCTAACCCGAAAGAGATGGCAGGCATACTGCAGATGGTATTGCAGCTGAATCCTTATTGTATTATCCAGATAGGTGGAAATAGTATTTGTACTGACCTGTGCAGCAATTTCTATCCGGTTATTACAGTAGCAACCGTTCCATCTTCTCTTATGACATCAGAGGGACAATTTTTGTTGAAAGGAAGACCAATTACGGAGGAAGACAAGAAGTATATCAAAAAATTGGGATTTTCCGAAAATTATTTGCAATATTGTATGTTTACCTGGTCCTTTAATGAGCAAAAAAGCCATTTCAGTCGGGCTCAGTATGGGATACCGGAGGATGCCTTTACAGCAATCATTGTAGGTGTCAGATTGGATTTTGAAATTAATGATCATTTTATTGAGGGAGTATTGATTCCGATTATGGAGCAGGGGATTATTCCGGTTTTTGTAGGGGTCTTTGACGATTATCATAAATTTACAGAGCGGTATCCACTGTTGCAAGAGAAATCAATTTTTGTTGGTTCGGTAGAAGATATTCTGGCAATGAATGAACTGTGTGATATCTATGTGAATCCCAAGAGAAATGGTGGAGGTACATCGGTGGTGGAAGCCATGGCGAAAAAGTTGCCACCAGTATCTTTAGATCATGGAGATGTTGCTTTGGGAGCAGGAGAAGAATTTTGTGTCAGCAGTTTCGAGGAGATGGTGGATCGAATTATTCGGCTTCGGGATGATGCAGAGTACTATGCAGAGATGTCGGAGAAGGCATACGAACGTATGAAATATGTTACCAACAGTCAGGAGATTTTCTGGGAGACATTTCAAAGGATAGAAAAACTGCCAGAATTCCAGTAAAAATACAAGTTTATCAGTTATTTAAGAAAAACGCAGAATGATACGATATATATACTAGGACACAATAGCATAATGCGGAGCATTATGCTATAATCGTTGTATAAGAGAAAACAGGGAGGTTAGCAGATGTTAAACGATAAGACAATTTTAATTACAGGTGGTACTGGTTCTTTTGGAAAGAAATTTTTAGAGATGATTTTTGATCGTTATGAGCCAAAGAAGGTAATTATCTATTCCAGGGATGAATTTAAACAGAGCGTGATGCAGACGGACTATGCAGATAAGGTGGATATGAAGAGAGTACGTTTCTTTATTGGAGATGTCCGTGACAGAGAGAGATTATATCGTGCTTTTGAGGGAGTGGATTATGTGATCCATGCTGCTGCCATGAAGCAGGTACCGACTTGTGAGTACAATCCAATGGAAGCGATTAAGACGAATATTCATGGTGCTCAGAATGTTATTGATGCAGCATTGGATAAAGGTGTAAAGAAAGTGGTGGCACTTTCTACCGATAAGGCAGTAAATCCAATTAATTTATATGGTGGAACAAAATTAGTGTCTGATAAATTGTTTATTGCTGCCAATGCATACAGTGGAACATCCGGAACCGTTTTTAGTGTAGTGCGTTATGGTAATGTAGCAGGTAGCCGTGGATCTGTCATTCCAATCTGGCAGCATATTATTGATAATGGTGGTAAGGAACTGGGTGTGACCGATATGCGTATGACCCGTTTCTGGATTACTTTGGAGCAGGGCGTGGAATTAGTCTTTAAGGCAATGGAGGAATCCAAAGGAGGAGAGACCTATATCTCTAAGATCCCATCTTTCCATATCGGAGATCTGGCAAAGGCAATGCTGCCGGACTGCACCATTAGTGAAATCGGTATCAGGGAGGGAGAGAAGCTTCATGAAGTGATGGTAACCAGAGATGATTCCCGTTCCACTTATGAATATGACAAGCATTACATCGTATATCCTAACTATACCTGGGTAGAGAAAGGAAATGTGATGCCAGGTGGAAAGCGTGTGGAAGAGGGCTTTGAGTATAATTCCGGCAATAATACACAGTGGCTGGGAGTGGACGAGCTGAAAGAAGCTTTGAAACATATGTAATAGCTGCAATCGTTTATTGAAAATTTTCATAGCACAGTGAAGGGCTTGTTTGGTTTTGTGGTTTGAGATCGTATCAGTAAATAAAAAGGGTATCCCGTTATGATTGTGTGTTCATAACAGGATACCCTTTTTATTACTTTCAAAGTTATTATTCCACCAGGTCCAGCAGCTTTTCCGCTTCTTCAGCCATATTGCTGGATACCGTTTTACTATTCTGGGAGATTTCCACATTCCTGTCAACTACCTGAGAGATGGCATCCAGACCGTCTACTGCTCTGGAAACGGTCTGAACATTCTGACGTACCATATCGGTAATCTCATTGACATTGTTGCTGGTTTTCCGGATCTCTTCCACAACAGCAGCAAATTCTTCCATTGTCTGCTGGGTAATCGTTTTGCCTTCCTCTACAGCTTGGATAGAATTGGTAATCAAACTGCTGGTCTTGCGTGCTGCCTGTGCACTTCTGGCAGCCAGATCACCGACCTCCGTAGCAACCACAGCAAATCCTTTTCCCATTTCTCCGGCTCTGGCAGCTTCGATGGAAGCGTTGAGTGACAGCATATTGGTCTGCTGTGCGATAGCGTCAATTTCCTCGATGATATTTCCAATTTCCATGGACATGGTGCTGATTTTCTGAATGGATTCTTCCAAGGTATGCATCTGCACACTGGTTGTTTCCATTTTCTGTGCAGCAGCTTCGGTTGCTGTGGCTGCTTTGACAGAAACATCGGCACTGGCACCCAGCTCTTCTGCCAGGTTATCCATGATCTTCTCTAACTGTGCAACAGCATCTTTCTGTTCTTCGGTACCATTCTGGATGGCATCTGCCGTGGACAGGGTATCATGGGAAACGCTATTCAGGTTGGCACAGACCGTCTTGATATTATCAATCAGAACCAGATTGCTTTCCATATCCTCTTTCTGGTGAGTAATCAGATCTTCGTTTTCCTGGATATTTTCACGAATGGAAGCTACCATCTTGTTTACGCTGTTACTCAGCAGAGAAAATTCCGGATTGCTATGTTCCTGCACGGAGATGCCAAAATCACCATCGGAGATTTTCTTCACGGAGTTGGTAATGCTCTGGAGTCCGCGGACAATTTTCTGATCCATCATACGGTTAATCAGAATCAGCAGGATTGCAAAAATAATACATAAACTGATGGAGATGACAATGGTTTGGCTGATGGTAGTTTGGTAGTATTCTGAGAGAGGCATGAAAGTGCCAATATACATGTCATTATATTTCTCAGAAACATATACGCCTGCTTTGCCGTTGAATTTGCCAAATCCTTTTCCCTCTTTAACTGGAATACCAGCATCTTTGGCAGCAGTATCAATCAGGGAAGAATTCTGATGTGCCAGTATGTTGCCAGAGGCGGCATCTACCGCATAGACATATCCTTTCTTGCCAAAGTCAATATCTTTTAATACGACATCAATTTTTGTACCTGCTAACATTTGTTCCAACATTTCTGGGCGGATTCCTACCTGAACTAATCCCTCTGCATCTTTTCTGGCAACACCGATATACTGCATTAGGATACCTTCAGCTGCATTTTCCTGTGGCTCCTGTACGATTTCCGTGGAAGGATTGTCCACAATCACCATGAAGGCAGCAGACTGTTCGCCACTCTTCATATCAAAACCAACATATTCTTTCACAGTACTGTGAGTAATGATTCCGTCTTTGTCGATAACATGTAACTCATTGACCATCAGTCGATCATTAATGGCGTCCAATTTTGCCTGGTCGTCCAGAATGCTGGTATCATTTGCCAGTATATCTGCAAAGGCGCGGGTTTTTGCCAGATTATTCTGCCCCAGAGTATCCGTTAACTGAGCGATCTGCTGATCGTTTTCTGTCAGTTTTTGCTCCACGGTTTCCAGTTTCTCCTGACTGCTTTTGGTGTTGGTACGCTGCCCTACCAGAATCTGGACGGAGGCAATTGATACAATGGTAATAATCAGTGCAATAATCATGCAAATGCATAGATTCTTTGTAAAAATTTTCTTCATAAGGTATCCTCCTGGCTTGTCATACAATTTTAGTAGTAATTTTATTGATTTTCATTATAACAAACCAAGAGGGGAATGTATAGGGAGAATTCCGGATCGTTATAGCGTTTCCGTTTCATATGGGAAAAGCCAGTAGTCATTGTTTCGCTGTGCGGTCTCAGGTGGTTCCGTCTGGCTCCATATCTCATTTGCTGCGGATAGTTGGGATAAGGGCAGTATACCGTTCTCATCCAGTGTGGCAATACCACCTGGCTGCCCTTTTTCAGACGCCAGCTTTTGATAATAGCTTTCGCTTTTTTCCGCTGCCTGTACAGCGATTTCTGCATTTTTCTTCACTTCTTGAAGAGATTTGGTAATGATAGGAATTTCATCGGTCTGTTCCGATTCCTGTCCGGGAATGGCGGTAACCATGATTTTTGCCGGAAAAGTTTCTACAATGGATGTACCACCGTCCTCCACCAAAGAAATGGTAAACTGGACATAGCCCGCTTTTGCCATCATATTCTGGTTGATGAAAAAGCTGACGCTGTTATCACCAGTCTTTGTCAATTGATCATCAAACAGGTATTTACCAGAGGGCAGGATACCCAGAAGCTGGTATCCCGATACTTGATCCGGTATGATATATGGCTGGTTTCCATCATATAAATGGGCGATAACCTTCACGGAATGTATAGATCC
>CAMWKN010000128.1 GCA_947174825.1 uncultured Clostridium sp. | reverse complement strand
AAAGTATGCAGAGCGTAACGGCAACGGCGGATATACACGTATTGTTAAGATTGGACAGCGTAAAGGTGATGCAGCAATGCAGGTACTGATTGAGTTAGTTTAATCTTTGTCTGTAGTGATATGTGCTTGCTACGATGGAATATGTTGTAAGAAAATAATATATCCGATAGCATATACGCTGAAAGTGAAAGAGATTATTAGAGAAGCGATTGTATTTTGTCACAAGATAGAATGCGGTCGTTTCTTTTTTTCTACTGAAAAATTGCTCATTGTCAGGAGTTGGTTTCTGGTATGATACAAAAAAGTGGCTAAATTGACATAAAATTGTGGATTTTAGATCAAAGCATTGACAAATTTATCCCCTACATTTATATGCAAGAACGTTAAAATGGAATGCAGACCGAAGCGGAGCGAAGATGCAGAAATTGCGAAGTAATGTGGTTGTATCAATTCGTAATATTATTGTGCACAGAAAGGATGTAGATGATGGGAAAGAAAAAAGGATTAGCAATGTTTTTAGTATTGGCGCTACTTTTTGGCAGTGTCAGTGGAATGGCAACCGGTAAATCTCCATGGAAAGTAATTACTGGAGCTGCAGAAGAGACACAGGCAGAGGAACAGGCTGCATCGGTTGCAGTAGGAGAAACAGTAGCGGCAAAAGAAACCACCTCGTCAGCAACAGATGGGACGAGTGTAGAACAGGTTACGGATACTGGTACATCAGGAAGTACTGAACCGGGACAGTCGTCAGCTGCCAGTACGGCACCTGATGGAAATGCTGGCACGGAACAATTACCAGATGGAAGTAGTTCTGGCTCTGTGCCGACGAACAGTCCGGTTCAGACTCAGAATCCTGCGGTAACTACTACGGAGGCTGCAGCCACCATTGAACCAACACCTGTAACAGCGCCAGACACTCCGAACATAAGCGAAATAAAGGGTGGAAGTAAGAGAGTGAAAATCTATTGGACTAAGGTCAATAATGCAGATGGCTATTATATCTATTATAGCACCTCCCTAAATGGCACTTATACTAAAGTAAAAACGATTACTTCTGGCTCCACGGTAAAGTATGTGAAGAAATCACTTTTGCAGAATCAGACTTATTACTTTAAAATAGCAGCTTATCGAGGTAGTGGCACTACACAGGCAGAAAGCGCCCTGTCAGCCGCCAGTAGTGCTACAACTGGTAAGGTATCAGCAACTTCGACAGCAGCAAAGAAGTATTCTACCAAGGCAAAATTCAAGAAATCAAATTCATATAAGAAATTTACTGTGTTGAAAAATGCCAATTATACCAGAACCTTTGCTATGCCGGGAGCAAAGAATACCAATGTAGCCGGTTTTGCATCAACGAAAATGGTGCCACAGGCAGCTTGTCAGGCAGGAGGCTATATTTTAGTTTCCGCTTATGACAAAACAGGAGAAGATGAATCGGTTATTTATGTCATTAATAAATCCTCCAAGGCGTATATTACTACTCTGGTAATGCCGAATAAGACCAAGTTAAATGCCATGGCTTATGATGGAAGCAATATTTGGGTAACGCAGAAAAAGAAAGTATCCTATTTTGCCTATGATGTGATTACCCAGGCGGTTGGCAGCGGGAATGCATTTTATGAACTTACTGCCTTTGCAGGTACCTTGCCAATCTTAACGACAGGTTCTTATATGACATACTATAATAATACCTTATGGGTAGGTGCATATAATGCTTCGGCAACTACGAATGCATATGGTTATACGATATCCAAGACGGATGACGGCAAGATGGAATTAAAGCAAACACTTTATATGACCATGCCGAATCGGACTCGTGCGATTTCCTTTGATGCGAATGGTTACCTTTATGTGACGAGAAGTGCCAAAACGAATAGTTCAGTATCCGGTTACATTTCTCAGGTCAGAACCTTTTTGCCATCCATTACGACACCAACAAAAAAAGGTGGTATCAAGAAAAATGCAGTTCTTAAAAGTACCAAATTGCCGCCAATGGCAATGGGATCTGCCGTTTATGGAAATTATATTTATCATGTATATGCGGGTTGCCAGTATGCGAAATGTACGTATAAGGTAGATCGTGTGGTTGCGGTAAAACTGACGAAGCTACAATAGTTCTGTCCTTCATTCTTATATTGGTTCATGGTGTTTGCGTTGGTTCAATCGTACCAGAAAAAACAGGGGTATATAAAGAGTAGTGAATTGTATAGATTTACTGGTCATAAGTGTAAAATGCTTGTATGAATACAGGAAAGTTGTTATAATGTGACAATGTACAAGTTGAGGTTAGTAACGAATGTAACTGCTCATAAACGCAAATATAATATAGGAATGAGGGAAATTATGACAAAGGAAAATTATGAAGGTTATCAGTATGTTGAGGGAGGGGTTTGTGCTGCCCAGGGATTTGTGGCTGGTGGATTGAATTGTGGTATTAACCCGGATAAAGAGAAAAATGATCTGGGCATGATATATAGTGAAACACTATGCAATGCGGCAGCGGTATATACCCAAAACAAAGTCAAAGGGGCACCGATTCTGGTAACGCAGCAGCACTTGGCGAAGAGCGGCAATACGGCAAAAGCAGTTATTGTCAACTCTAAAAATGCCAATACCTGCAATCCAGATGGAGAAGAAATTGCGGAAAAAGTCAGTAAGCTGACAGCAGAGGTGTTAGGGATACAGTCTGAGGAAGTAATTGTTGCTTCTACCGGTGTGATTGGAGCACCTTTATCAGTAGAACCTTTTGCGGCTCATATGCAGGACTTGGCGGATCGTTTGTCTGTGGATGGACATACGGATGCAGCCACAGCAATTATGACCACAGATACCGTACGGAAAGAAGTGGCGGTAGAGTTTACGATTGCAGGAAAAACCTGCCGCCTGGGTGGCATGGCAAAGGGAAGCGGTATGATTCATCCTAATATGGCGACTACACTTAATTTCGTCACGACAGATGTGGCAATTAGTGCAGAAATGCTGCAAACAGCTCTTAGCGATGTTGTCAAAATAACCTATAATTGTTTAAGCGTTGACGGGGATACCTCTACCAACGATATGGTCAGCGTTATGGCAAATGGCAAGGCAGGGAATTCGGAAATTACTGCGGATGGAGTAGAATATCAAAGCTTTCGTCAGGCATTGTATATTGTCATGGTCAATATGACAAAGATGTTAGCCGCTGATGGAGAGGGGGCATCTAAATTCCTGGAGTGTAGCTGTGATGGTGCACCGGATCAGGATACCGCTATTGCGGTTGCGAAAAGCGTGATCTGTTCCCCTCTGGTAAAAACCGCCATGTACGGAGAAGATGCAAACAGCGGCAGGATTTTCTGCGCAATCGGTTATGCGGATGCAGAGTTTGATATTGCCCCATTAGTGGTGGAGCTATCCTCAGCGAAAGGCAGAGTAGTGGTGTATGATAATGGCGCTAATATTCCGTCGGCAGAGGAAAAGGCGACAGAAATCTTAAAAGAGAATGAGATTTATATTCATGTACATCTCAACCAAGGGGACGCACAGGCAAAAGCATGGGGCTGCGATCTAACCTATGATTATGTAAAAATCAATGGGGATTATCGGTCGTAGTATCTAGTCTTATATTAAGAACTATAATGAGCAAGAGAACATCGGGAAGAGGGTATTATTCAATATTCTCTTCCCAAAATTTTTGTAGTTCCACATCCATAGAGGAAAGATTGACAACGTAATGGGGAAACCATTCCCTGGGGAATAGTTGCTGGTAGCTGCTTTGCAGGAAACGCTCATCCAGAAGCAAAATAGCTCCCCGGTCAGTATCAGTGCGGATAACCCGCCCGGCAGCCTGCAATACTTTATTCATGCCGGGATACTGGTAGGCGTAGGTAAAACCGTTCTTTTCCTGCTGGTCAAAAAATTCCCGGAATAATTCATTTTCTGTACAAACCATAGGCAGTCCGGTGCCAATGATAACAGCGCCGATTAACTGGCTGTCGGTCAGATCAATTCCTTCACCGAAAATGCCTCCCAACACACACAGTCCGATGGCAGTTTGATGGTCGGTATCTTGAAAATGAGATAGAAATTCTTCTCTAGCCTGTTCGGACATGGAATTTCCTTGTGGAAATAAACAGTATTTTGCCAGATCCGGATTGATTTCTGACCGTTCTGCCAGGGCGGTTTCCAGACAGGCTTGGATCTCTTCCATCATGCGGTAAGATGGAAAGAATAGCAGATAATTACCAATCTTTGCCTCAACAAAATGAACAATATATTCTGCAATGCGTTGATATTCTGCCAGACTGCGTCTGGTATATTTCGTGCTGACATTCTGTCCAATCATTAATAGGCGGTTTTCTGTCGGAAAAGGTGATGGGGCATAGACCGCATAATCGTCCTCCCGTCCGGCAAGCTGTTCCATATAATATTTGACTGGCAACAGTGTGGCAGAGAAAAATATGGCTGCCCGACCTTTGTTCAGACATAGATCCAGATTGGTGGAAGGATCCATACATTGCAGATGCAGTCGGAATTCTCCTTGTTCTCCATAATCTGCATAAATCATATATTTTTCATCCAGTAGCTCGTAGATATTCAGGAAGTCGCGTATCGTAAAATAAAAGTTTAACAGATTATCCATAGCGTCTTGTGGGATCGTGCGTTCTGGCGTATTTCCTTCCTGCAGAAATACATCAAAGGTAGTGGATAAGTGCAACAATTTTATGAGTAGTGGATCAATCATAGCAGGGCTGCACTTTAGAATTTCATTACACTCTCGCTTTAAAGATAAAAGGGCGCGATTACAGTTTTCTAAGGCATTGGTTAATTTTTTGCTATATTTTTTGGCTTCTTTTTTGATTGTTAGAAAGTCTTCTTTGATTAAATGAGTGGAGTACATTTCACGTCCCCGGTCTACCAGATTATGCGCCTCATCAATGAGAAAAGTATAGTCGTTATGTGCATCTGTAGCAAAAAAACGTTTCAAGCTGCTGGTGGGATCAAAGGCATAGTTATAGTCGCCAATGACCGCATCGGTCCATGTGGCGGTGTCCAGACACATTTCAAATGGGCAGACTTCATGCTTGGCAGCATATTCTTCGAATATTTCTCTGCTTATGAGATTTTCGTGATTTAGCAGATCAAAGACCGCATCATTGACCCGATCAAAATGTCCTTTCGCACGGGGGCATGTGGCTGGATTACAGCGTGGTTTGTCCAGGATGCATATCTTTTCCTTGGCGGTAATGGTTACGGCTTTCAGCTGCATTCCATGCTCTCCCAGCAGAGAAAGGGTTTCTTCTGCTACCGTGCGGGTAATGGTCTTGGCAGTAAGATAGAAAATCTTTTCTGTGAGACTTTCTCCGATGGATTTAATAGCAGGGTAAAGGGTGGCAATGGTTTTGCCTACTCCAGTAGGGGCTTCAATAAAAAGCCGTTTGCCTCGGATGATGGATTGATACACTCCTTTTACCAAGTCTGCCTGTCCATCACGATATGGGAAGGGAAAATCCAGTGCATGGATGGATGTGTTACGTGTTTCCTGCCAGTGAAGCTGCCAGGAAATCCACTGGGCATAGCGGTTGATCAGTTCCTGATACCAGTCAGAGAGCGTCTCATAATCAATTTCCTCCTGGAAATAGCGCACTTCTTCTGTGGGAATATAGCAGTATGTGATCCGGACTCCTATTTGATCTAAGGAATGGTCGGTGGCATAGATATAGGCGTAGCAAAGTGCCTGTGCCCGATGAACCTGTATTGGCTCTGTCAAAGCAAAAATATCATGGTACACTCCCTTGATTTCATCAATTGTAATTTCTGATTCTTTAGGGAAAATACCATCTGCTCGCCCCTCTACCGTGATT